>CAMLNE010000410.1 GCA_946481265.1 uncultured Panacagrimonas sp.
GTTGATCAGCGCGGGTTCGTAGCGCACCGCGTGCACCGCACGCGGCGGCGCCTCGGCACCCCGCATCACCTTGGCGATCGAATGCACGGCGCGCCGGATGTCCTGGAAGCCGCCACTGGTCAGGCGTGCCGAGCGCACCGCACCGGCCGCCACCGCGGGGGATGCGTCGAAATCCTCGGCCAGCCGGCGGATCTCCTCGGCCGGGATCTGCATCTGCTCGCGTGCGATCAGACGCTGCCAGACGCGCTCGCGCACGCGCGCCGGCGGCACCTTCATCTCGATCGCATAGGTCATGCGCCGCAGCACCGACGGGCCGAAAGCGGACGGATCGTTGACGGTCCACAACGTGGGAACGCGCGTCTCCTCGAACAGGCGATGCATGTACACCCGCGATCCGTAGCCGTTGCGATCGCCGTCGGACAGTCCGTCGCCATCGCCACGCAGCAGATCCTCCGCCTCGTCGAACAGCAGCAGCGCGTCGGACTGGCTCTCGAGCAGCTTCTGGGACAGCCTGAACGAACCCAGGCGCTGGTCGCGCGAGGGTTCCTGGCCACGATCGTCCGACTGCCCGACGCCATAGAGCTTGAGCCCAAGCTTCATCGCCAGGGTCTTGCAGAACTCGGTCTTGCCGGTGCCCGGCGGCCCGTACAGGAGGATATGGATGCCCTTGGCGCGCTCGGTCACCGCGCGGCTCAGCAGGTTGGCGGACAGCTCGCGATCCGCCGGCAGATGGTCGTAGTCGTCCCACTCGAGGCTGTGCCGCAGCGGCTCGCCGAGCAGCGCAGCACGCACATCGGCCACCGGCTGGGCCTGCGACTGCAGGAAATTCGTCAGCGACGCGAGCGGCTGGCAGTCGGAACGGTAGTCCGTGGTGAACAGGCCGCTGGACATCAGGCGCCCCCGCGAGGACAGCGCCTCGACCACCTCGCCACGCGTCAGGCCCAGCATGGCCGCCATCAGCGTGACCACGCCGCTGTCACCCATGCGCAACTCGTCGAGCTCCAGGGTCTCGAACAGATCCTCGACCTGCGGAACGACGCGCTCGCGCACGAGCGCCGACATGACAGCCGATTCACTCTCGTTCAGGTTCAGCAGGCGCGCGACCGCGCCCACGTTGAGTTCCAGCGTGCTTGGCTCGGCCGATTCGAGGCTGGCGAGCCGGTCCGCGACGATCGCCGGCCAGGTGTCCGCGTCCAGCTTGCGGGAGTCTTCGGAGACATCGAGTTCGAGATGCTCCGCCTCGTCGCCGAGAAAGCGCAGGAGCCCGTCCTGTGCCCAGCGGAAACGCTCCATTCGACCGCCCAGATTGGCAATCCACCGGAGGACAACACGTTGTTCGAATGCTTCCATCATGAGTACTGCGATATCGGTCGGTGGATCTGGGGTCCTCCCAAGAGTGGGGCCTGGAGACGCGACTTCCAAGGAAAGCCGGCCCGGTTCAGGGCAAGGCATTCTCGAATCAGGAATTTGAAGGGAGGGCCCTCGGGGGGCAAAGGCCCCGGCCGCGAGGCCAACCGCTGGGGACTTTTCCGTGGACGAGCTGTGGAAAAGCTGTGCAAACCCTTAAGATAACAAGGGAAAGCCACGAAAAGAAGGAGAAGGTCCGCGCCAGCTTGCCCCGGCGCCCAGCGAGACCGCTGCCGTTGCTCCCTTCCGGGCCTGGCGGGATTCACGGTTTACCGTCGCGGAGGGCCGGCGCGGACCAGCGACCATTATCCGCGATTTGATCGACTCAGAGTGGCGCGCCGTTGACCTCGTCGATGCGCTTGATGTCGCCGCTGACCTCGGCGAGTGGTGCAGCCGTCGCCGCCATCGTCGTGGGCCGGGCGCTGGCCGCCAGGTGCAGGACGTCGATGTGGGTGGCCACGCGCAGCTCCGGGCTGGCGATCCGCGCGTTGACCTCGCGCACGATCTCCTCGCGCACGATCGGTCCGACGATGCGCAGGTGATCCAGCACCTCGGATGGCAGACCGTGTGCATCCACCTCGGTGCGGATCTGCGAGTCCGTCACCGGGTGGAGAATCAGCCTCAGGCTCAGCGGTGCATGGGTGTGGACATCCATGTGCAGCCGGATCTCCACCTTGAGCGTGAACTTGAGCCGCAGGTTGATCAGCTTCACTTCCAGCTTCAGATCGCCCTCGAGCAGCAGGGCGAAGCTGACATCGGGCAGCTTGTTGGTGATGGGCAGGACGTCGATGTCCTGCAACTGGAAAACGTAGGACGCCACCAGCAGGTCCGCCGGGAACTTGCGTACCGAGCCTTCGATCAGCGCCTTGAGGACCGCCTCGATCTCGCCGCGCAGACGCTCGGCGGTGATGACGTAGCGGACGAAGTTGTGTCCGAATTCCGCGTACGAGATGCGTGTGCCCGGGTCCATGCAGTCATTGCTTCGACCGACGAAGGCACACCTGCTCTTCCAGCGTCAGGGCCACCTTGTCGCGCAGATAGACCGGCGCCAGCGTATCGGCGTCGATGGCGGCACCCGCCGCGAACACCGGGCCGGCCAGCCGGAGTGCGGCCTGCGCATGCGGCAGCGCGGCCGCATCCACGAAGTGGATCGGACCGGTGACGCCGCTGCGCATCTGCGCTTCGTATGCGGTCCAGCCACTGCCGACTGCCTGCCAGGGACCGGGGGCTTCCTCGCGGTAGGCCTCCGGCGCGAGGACCTGGGCGGCGCCGATCGCGCGGGCCAGGCCGTTGCCGTCCTTCTCGAAGCTGCCCACATAGATCTCGTTCATCCGCGCGTCGATGGCGGCGATCACGTGCGAGGCACCGGCATCCATCGCCCCCTGGGCGAGCATGGCCAGCGAGCTGACGCCGACCACCGGTCGATCGAGGGACAGCGCGAGCCCCTTGATGAACCCCACGCCGATGCGCACGCCCGCGAAGCTGCCCGGTCCGATGCCGCAGACCAGCCCATCGAGCTGGGCGAAGGACAGGCCCGCCTCGGCGAGCAGGCCGTGCACCATCGGCAACATGCGCTGCGTGTGCGAACGGCCGGCCACCTCGAAGCGCGCCAGCGTGCGCCCATCCACGCTCAGTGCGGCGGAACAGGCTTCGGTGGCGGTATCGAGCGCGAGCAGGTGCATCGGCGGGACGGGTCTCTTCAGAGGGAGCGCAACCACTCTAGCGCGGCGGCACGATCCACCCTTGGCATGACGGGCAGCGCCGCGAGGACCTTGCGCCCGTAACTCTTGGTCTTCAGCCGTGGATCGC
>CAMLNE010000411.1 GCA_946481265.1 uncultured Panacagrimonas sp.
GCCTGTCCACACCGGTGCGGGCGCAGGAGAGCGCAGCGCAGCCCGTCGCCAGCGACGCGCAGACCACAGACGAGCAAGATGTCGAGGAACTCGACGCGATCACCGTGGTGGGCATCCGCGGCAGCGTGGAGAAATCGCTCGACAGCAAGCGCAATGCCGATTCGCACGTGGAAGTGGTGACCGCCGAGGACATCGGCAAGCTGCCGGCCAAGAACGTCGCCGACACCCTGCAACGCCTGCCGGGCGTGAACATCAGCTCATCGAGCGCGACCGAAGGTGGGTTCGATGAGAGCGACCGGATCAGCCTGCGCGGCACCAGCCCCAGCCTGACCCAGACCCTGGTCAACGGACATACCGTCGGCACCGGCGACTGGTTCGTGCTCAGCCAGGTGCAGACGGTTGGCCGCAGCGTCAGCTATTCGCTGTTGCCTTCGGAGATCGTCAGCCAGGTGGTGGTGCACAAGTCGTCCCAGGCCAAACTCACCGAAGGCGGCAGCGCCGGTTCGGTCGACATCATCACCCGGCGGCCGCTGCAGTTCGCCGATGAGATCACCGCCGAGGCGATGATCGGCGGCGTGTACGCGGACCTGCCGGGCGAGACCGATCCGCAGTTCAACGGCCTGTTCAACTGGCGCAACGCCGACAGCACCCTGGGCGTGATGGTGCAGGCGTTCTACGAAAAGCGCAGCCTGCGCCGCGACGGCCAGGAGATCGTGGGCGGGTTCCAGACGATCGCCGACGACGCGCCGGTAGTCGCGACCAATCCCGACCTGGCGGGTGTGCTGTTCCCCAACCTGATGGGTGCCGTGCTGTTCGAGCAGGAGCGCACCCGCAAGGGCGGCGTGCTGGACATGCAGGTCAAGCCCAGCGAAAACGTCACCTTTGGCGTCAACGCGTTCTATTCGAGACTGGAAGCGGACAACTACAACCGCAACTACATGATGTGGGCAAGCCAGTTCGTGCCGAACGTGGCCCCGTTGCCCGGCTACACCATCGAAGACGGCGTGCTGACCCACGCCGAGTACGGCCCGGAAACGTCGACCACGGTGCGCCCGTACGGCGTGTACGACATGATCTCGCGGCCGAACGCCAGCTCCGAATCCAAATACATCACCTTCAGCGCCGACTGGCGTGTGACCGACAACTTCAATCTCAAGTTCAAGGGTGGCGACACCGAAGGCCATGGTCGCAGTCCGACCCAAGACGTGATCGAGACCGGCACCGCCGGCAACGCCGGCGCCAGCTGGACCATGCACGGCGCGCATTCGCCCGCGGACTGGACCCTCGGCGGCGACAACACTTCGCCCGCGGGAGTGCTGCTTGGGTCCGGGTGGATTTTCGGCGGCCAGGGCATCGACGCGCTCGACGAAGAGGAGTGGGCGCAGGCCGACGGCGAGTTCACCTTCGTCGAAGGCGCGCTCGCCTCGCTCGACTTCGGCGTGCGTTATTCCGACCACACCCGCGAGAACCTGTTTGAAGTGGCGCAGGGACCGAACTGGGCCACCGACTGGACCAACTCGGCCAACTATCCGCTGGGTGATTTCCAGAACTATCCGGGCGACCACGGCAGCGGCATCGGCGGCAACGCACCAGGCGGCATCTGGTACTGGACGCCGGAACAGCTGGCCGAGCTCAACGAGCGATTCGCCAACCGCAACCCGGTCGAGCGCTTCTACTGGCCGGACCTGTACCGGGTGAACGAAAAGAGCGGCGCGGGCTATGTGCAGGCCAACTTCCAGGGCGAACGCTGGAGCGGCAACCTGGGCTTGCGCTACGTGCGCACCAACCAGCTCACCGTGAGCAACGTGGCGGTCAACCCGACCCTGCCGCTCGACCAGCAGCCGGAAGGCACGATCAACGGCTCGGCATTCGGGCCCTACCTGCCCACGCCGGTGCGCAAGACCTATTCGGAATTGCTGCCAAGCGCGAACTTCAAGTACGACTTCAGCGACACCCTGGTCGGACGCCTGGCCGCATCGAAGACCCTGACCCGGCCGGACTTTTCGGCTCTGGCCGGATCGGTGTCGCTGGATGACCTGACCCATACCGGCAGCGGCGGCAACCCGAACCTCGACCCGATCGTGTCGACCAACTTCGACGCCTCGCTGGAATGGTATTTCGCCCCGCGCGCGCTGCTGGCGGTGAGTCTGTACTCGATGGATATGAAGGACTACGTGACCTTCGGCACCACCACCCAGCAGTTCATCGACCAGGCAGCCAGCGCCGCGACCGGTCAGCTGGTGGTGTCGGACTACGCCGTATCGAGCCCGACCAATACCGATGCGCAGGTGCGCGGCGTCGAGGTGACCTACGAGCAGCCGATCGGCGAGCACTTCGGCATCGCCGCCAACTACACCTATGCCGACAGCGATTCGGACGGGGCCAAGCCGGTGTATGGCACGTCGAAGAATACCTACAACCTGTCGGGCTACTTCGAGAACGATCTGTTCAATGCGCGCCTGAGCTACACCTACCGTTCCGATTTCTATGCCGGCGTGGCCAGGACGGACGACTTCTTCCAGGCCGGCGTCGGCAACCTGTCGGCATCGCTGGGATACAAGGCGACCGACTGGATGAGCATCTCGCTCGATGCGCTCAACCTCAACGATCCGAAGCTGGAGTACTACAGCCAGGTCAACGGCGAGGGTCGCAAGCTGCCGTACGCGTTTTACGAGAACGGGCGCCAGTACTACCTGAGTCTGCGTTTCAAGTTCTGAGCGCAGCCATCCCGCGCTCCCATGCAAGGGCCTGGCTTCGGCCGGGTCCTTGCGTTTTCCGATAGACGCGAAAGGACTCGTTTCCCAGACACATCTCGCGTCTCATGCATTCGTACAGGTCGGGCTACGCGCCTGCCCCTGCTTGCGCTGGAAGATGCGCGTCGGGGCGGTAGCCCCGAGCTACGGTCGCCTGTTGTCGAAACGCAGCAGCGCATCGCGCCAGCGCGTGAACTGGGTCGCCAGTCCGGCCAGCACGCCGAGCGTATTGGCCAGCGCATCGCGCGTGTCCATCGCGCGGCCCAGGCCCATCTGGCCCTGCAGGTATTCCAGGCCAATGCCCATCAGCGCCAGCGCCACGCAGGCCGAGAGCAGTGAGAGCCGGCGTCCGAACAACTGCACCGCGCCGGCCGCCAGCAACGCGTAGCCGACGAGGTGTTCGAGCTTGTCGGTGCCCGCCGGGACGATCTACGGGATCCTCGGCCCGAATGGAGC
>CAMLNE010000412.1 GCA_946481265.1 uncultured Panacagrimonas sp.
AGGTGCTAGCACAGCATCGCCAGCGAATCGCCCGGCGAACTGAACAGGCCGCGGCCGAGGATCATGTTGCGATCGCCGTCACCATCACTGGCGGCGCCCAGGTCCGGCGCGTCATCGCCGTGCATCAGGTCGACCAGGTTGCGGGCGTGGATCAGGTTCGGATCCGGATGGCCGCCGCCAAAGTCCTCCAGCGGGCTCGCGTTCTGGATCGAGTTCAGGGGCGCACCGAGCATTTCGACGAACAGCCGCTGCGCATAGGGACCGGTCACCGCGTGCATCGCGTCGAAGCGCAGGCGATGGCCGCGCTTGAACCACTCGCGGATGCGGTCGAAGTCGAACAAGGTCTGCATCAGCGCGGCGTAGTCGTCGACGCAGTCGACGATCTCGACCTCCGTGCTGCCCACGGTCTGCAGCCCGCGGCGATCCAGATCCACGTAGACGCCCTCGAGCGTCCGGTAGCGCGTGATGTGCCGGCTGTGCTCGTAGATGCGGTCGGTCAGGCCCTCGCTGGCCTGGCCACCGCCGGCGACGTTGTACTTGATGCCGAAATCGCCATCCTCGCCGGCCGGATTGTGGCTGGCTGTGAGCAGGAAGCCACCGCCCGCGTTGCGCGAACGGATCAGGTGCGAGGCTGCGGGCGTGGACAGCAGGCCGCCCTGGCCGACGATGATGTTCCGCACGCCGTTGGCCGCGGCCATTGCCACGGCGGTCTGGATCGCCGTGCGGTTGTGATAGCGGCCGTCGCCGCCGATCACCAGGATGCTGCCCTTGAGCCGCGTCTCGACGTCGAAGATCGACTGCAGGAAATTCTCGAGGTAATGCGGCTGCTGGAACACCGCGACCTTCTTGCGCAGCCCCGCGGTGCCCGCCTTCTGATCCGGATACGGCTTGGAAGCGATCTCACGCAATGCCATGACGTCCTCCGCCGTCTTGAAGGGATCGCATTCTTGTGCCGGCGCGCTCATGAAAATCAAGACTTGCGCGCGCGGGTTCGCTTCTGGATAGTCGGGGCCATGCTCGCTGACGTCGCCAATCATCTTTGCCCCTGCTGCGGAAAGCCGCGCAGCCTTGCGCACCTCATGGATCTGTACGAGCGCAATTACCGGCTGATCGAGCGACTGGTACCGGAGCTCGATCTGCCTTTCGACTCGGCAGTATCCCGCTCCGGTTCGGATTTCCCGCTGCACCTGAGCCTGGTCGAGCGCGATCGGTACACGCTGACCATCCGCCTGACCTACGAGTTCGTCGATGCCCAGGGCGCGCGACGCCAGCCGGACATCCTGGTGCGCGTCTACCGTGACGCCGGTGTGGCCGAGGCGCTCGAATGCAGCCATCGCCCGCCCTGGCAGGCGCAGGAGGAGGGCGATCCGAAGGCGGGCGAGTTCCTCAGCGGGCAATGGCGCCGCAACCTGATGCTGGGCAAGTGGCTCGAGTACCTGCTCGAGCACGGCCACGGCTTCGGCCTGGCGAAGCGCCCGCGCGTCGCCGCCGCTGCCTGAGGGGCCCGGCGCGCTCCCCTGGTCTCCACCGCTTTTTTTTCCTGAATTTCCTTCGCGGTAAGAGTCGGCAAGGAGCATTCAAATGAAGCATTTCCTGATCCCGGTCATCGCTGCCGGCCTGTGCACGCTGTCCCTGTCGGTCGCGGCCAAGGACGAGGCCATGGCCAGCGTGCTCAAGGACCGCAGCGGGAAGATCACCACCGTGGTGCTGCGCTCGGGCACCGAGATCACCGGCAAGGTGGCCAGCGTGGGAAGCAATACCGTCAAGCTCGGCGAACTCAGCGGCAAGGAGTTCTTCGACGCCGTGATCGATCTGGACGACGTCTCGGCCGTCATCTACCGCGCACGCGAGAACTGATCCGCGGGCGGGAGCGCCGTCCCGCGACGCGGCTGCCGGTTTCCCAGTATCGTTCGCGCCCTCCCGGGCGCTGCAGGCCGTGGCCGCCGCCCGCCGTGAACTCCTGATCGTTTCCGCCGATGCTGACCGACGACACCGAACGCCTGCCCCTGCGCGTCTTCGCCGAGAAGGCGTATCTCGACTACTCGATGTACGTGGTGCTGGACCGCGCCCTGCCGCATATCGCGGACGGTCTCAAGCCGGTGCAGCGACGCATCGTGTACGCCATGTCCGAGCTCGGCCTGAGCTCCCCCAACAAGCACAAGAAGTCCGCGCGCACCGTCGGTGACGTGATCGGCAAGTTCCATCCGCACGGCGACAGCGCCTGCTACGAGGCCATGGTCACCATGGCGCAGCCTTTCAACTACCGCTATCCGCTGGTCGACGGCCAGGGCAACTGGGGTTCGGCGGACGACCCGAAGTCGTTCGCCGCCATGCGCTACACCGAATCCCGCCTCGGCCCCTATGCGCAGACCCTGCTGGCCGAACTCGGCCAGGGCACCGTCGACTGGCAGCCCAACTTCGACGGCACGCTCGAGGAGCCGGTGCGCCTGCCGGCACGCCTGCCCAACGTCCTGGTCAACGGAACCACCGGGATCGCGGTGGGCATGGCCACGGACATCCCGCCGCACAACATCCGCGAGCTGGTCAGGGCCTGCCTGCACCTGCTCAAGCACCCCAATGCGCAGGTCGAGACCTTGTGCGAGTTCGTGCCCGCGCCGGATTTTCCGACCGGCTGCGAGATCGTCTCCGAGCCGCACGACCTGCTCAGGATCTACCAGACCGGCAACGGCATGGTGCGCACGCGGGCGCGCTGGGAGAAGGACGAGGACAGCGGCAATGTCGTGATCCACGCCCTGCCGCACCAGGTCTCGGGCAGCAAGGTGCAGGAGCAGATCGCCGAGCAGATGCGGGCCAAGAAACTGCCCTTGCTCGAGGATCTGCGCGACGAATCGGACCACGAGAACCCGGTGCGCATCGTGCTCATCCCACGTTCCAGCCGGGTGGACGTGGAAAGCCTGATGGCGCACCTGTTCGCGACCACGGATCTCGAGAAGAGCGTGCGCGTGAACCTCAACATGATCGGCCTGGACGGCCGGCCGCGCGTGAAGAATCTCAAGGAGATCCTCACCGAATGGCTCGAGTACCGCTTCCAGACCGTGACGCGGCGGCTCAACCATCGCCTGGGCAAGGTCAGCGAGCGCCTGCATATCCTCGAAGGCCTGATGATCGCCTACCTCAACATCGACGAGGTGATCCGCATCATCCGTTTCGAGGACGATCCC
>CAMLNE010000413.1 GCA_946481265.1 uncultured Panacagrimonas sp.
GAATTCCGGGTGCCTGCGCAGGAAGGCAGCCACCTCGTGCGCGCCGAGCGTCTCGGTTGAATCGATCATTGCAGCCATTCCCCGTCGAAAACGAATGCAGCAGGGCCGCCCATCAGGATCGGCGACGTGTCGTCGGGCCAGGTGATGTCGAGCTCGCCGCCCGGCAACGATACGACGGCCTCGCGATCGAGGCGACCGCGCCGCATCAGCACCGCCGCTGCCGCGCAGGCGCCGCTGCCGCAGGCCTGGGTCTCGCCCACCCCGCGCTCGTAGACGCGCAGGCGGATGCGATCGCGCGCAACCGGTTGTGCGAAGCCGACGTTGACCGACTGCGGGAACGCCGGGTCGGCCTGCAGCAACGCGCCGATACGTGCCACTTGCGCGGCGTCCACATCGAGCACCTCGATCACCGCGTGCGGATTGCCCATCGACACCGCGCCGAAATGCAGCGGCTCGCCGTGGACCTCCAGCGCATACTCGTCCTGCGCTTCGGCGAAACCGCGCAACGGCACGGCCTGCGGCGCGAACTGCGGCACGCCCATTGCGATCCGGTAGCGGCCTGCACCCAGGGCCTGCACGGCATGACTGCCGGCAGGACTATCGAGCACGAAGCGCTCGCCCGGCGCGGCGCCATCGCGCGCCAGCCAGGCGGCCACGCAGCGCGCGCCGTTGCCGCATTGGCGCGAGGTCGAGCCGTCCGCATTCCAGATGCCGTAAGCCGCGACCGCCGCACTGCTGCGCGCAGCCTCGATGGTCAGGATCTGGTCGCAGCCCACGCCCGTGTGGCGGTCGGCAAGCGCGCGGCACAATTCGGGCGAAGGATCCGGGGCGCCGCTGCGCAGGTCGAGCACGACGAAGTCGTTGCCCGCACCATGCATCTTGGTGAAGCGCAGGCGCCGGGGATCAGGGTGTGCCATCGTCCGCGGGCGGCGGCGGTTCGACCGGATCAGCCGGCGCGGGTTCGTCCTCGTCCACCGTCGGCTCGGTCGCCGGATCCACGGGGGTGGCTGACTCGGTCGTGGTCGGCGTTTCCGTGGTCGGCGCGGTGTCGGATTCCTGCGCTTCGGGGGCATCGGCCTGCACCAGCGGGCCCTTGTTGCCGCAGGCCGACAAACCCGCCAGCAACGCGGCGCACAGCAGTAAACGCATGATCGTGTTCATGTCCGCATGGTAACGCGGAACGCTAGGAGGGTGGCTGCTGGGCCGGTTCTGGCCGGCGCCACAGCCAGAAACCGACGATCGCCATGCAGGCGATCGGCAGGACGGTCATCCACCAGCGATGCGCGGGGAAGCGGGTCATGATCGCGAGCAGGATCAACGCGCTTCCCAGCATCGCCAGCGTCGCCGACCACTTGGCACGCCGGCTCACCGCCCCATGCCGTTGCCAGTCGCGGATCGCCGGACCGAAGGTCCGGTGCCGCAGCAGCCAGCGATGCAGGCGCCTGGAGCCACGCGCGGCGGCGTAGGCTGCCAGAAGCACGAACACCGTGGTCGGCAGCACCGGCAAGAAGATGCCGACGATACCGACCCCGAGGCTGGCGTAGGCCAGCAGCCACCACACCCAACGCGTCATGGCCCGATTGTAGGAGCGCCACCGCGGCACGAGAGGTCGCGGGCACCCGATCGCGCAGCGATGCGCATTTACGGCGCCGGTTCGGCCACTCCCAGCTGGTCGAGCATGAACGCGTACATTTCCGCCGTTTCGCGATACCTGCGGAAGCGACCGGACTTGCCGCCGTGGCCGGCTTCCATGTTGATCCGGAACACGACCGGCTGGCTGCCGGTGTCGAGGTCGCGCAGGCGTGCGACGTATTTGGCCGGCTCGAAATACTGCACTTGCGAATCCCACAGGCCGGTGCCGACGAACATGGCCGGATAATCCTGGGCCTTGAGGTTGTCGTAGGGCGAATACGAGAGCATGTAGTCGTAGTA
Source organism: uncultured Panacagrimonas sp. (assembly GCA_946481265.1). The sequence goes on from CAMLNE010000413.1 coordinate 1,933, forward strand.
CTCCTTCTGCTCCGGGTTGCCCCACTCGTCGTATTCGTTGGTGGTCAGCGGGATGCTCGGATCGAGCATGGTTGTGACCACGTCCACGAACGGCACCTGCGACAGGATCACGCGGTACTTGTCCGGCGCCATGTTGGCGATCGCGCCCATCAGCAGCCCGCCCGCGCTGCCGCCGAGCGCGGCGACGCGATCGGGCGCCGCGTAGCCCTGCCGCACCAGATACTCGGTGACGTCGATGAAGTCGGTGAAGGTGTTCTTCTTGTTCAGCAGCTTGCCGTCGTCGTACCACTTGCGACCCATTTCCTGGCCGCCGCGGATATGGGCGAGCGCGTAGACCATGCCGCGGTCGAGCAGGCTCACGTTGGTGACGCTGAAGCCCGGATCCATCGACGCACCGTAGCTGCCGTAGCCGTACTGCAGCATCGCCGCCTTGCCGTTCTTCTCGAAACCCTTCTTGTAGACCAGCGACACCGGGATCTGGGTGCCATCGCGCGCCGGCACCCACACCCGCTCGGTGACATAGCGGGCGGGATCGTAGCCGCCGAGCACGGGCTGGCGCTTGAGCAGCCGGCGTTCTCCCGTGCTGACGTTGAGTTCGTAGGTGGTGGCCGGCGTGGTCAGCGAGGTGTAGCTGTAGCGCAGCCAGTCGCTGTCGGGCTCGGAATTGACGTCCAGGCCCATCGAATACGCCGGCTCGTCGGCCTTGACGTATTCCTCCTCGCCCTTGGCCTTGAGGATGCGCACGCGCTCGAGCCCGTCGGAACGCTCGGCCACGGCGGTGAAGCCGTCGAACAGCTCGAAACCTTCGATGTAGACGTCGTCGCGGTGCGGCACCCAGTCCTTCCAGTCCTTGCGCGAGGTGGAGTCGCTCGGCGCGGTGACGATCTTGAAGTTCTTCGCACCGTCGGCGTTGGTCCGGATCACCCAGCGATCGCCGAGGTGCTCGGCCTGGTATTCCACGTCGCGCTGGCGCGGCGCGAGCACCACGAACTGCGCCGGGTCGGCGGCCGGCGCGCAGCGCTGCTCGCTCGAGACCGTGCTTTCCACGCCGATGCAGATGTACTTGTCGTCGCGGCTGCGGTCGATCCCCATGTAGAAGCTGTCGTCGGGTTCTTCGTACACCAGCGCGTCCTGGGCGACGGGCGTGCCCAGCACATGCTTCTTCACCCGCTTGGTGAGCAAGGTCTCGGGATCATTCTCGACGTAGAACAGGGTGCGGTTGTCGTCCGCCCAGACC
>CAMLNE010000414.1 GCA_946481265.1 uncultured Panacagrimonas sp.
CCACGCTGCGCACCTCGGGGTGCTCGAAGCGGATGCGCTGCAGCGCATCGTGCAGTTCGATGTCCACGCCCAGGTCATAGGAGTTGAGCTTGAGCTTGTAGCCCGGTCGCAGGCCGGCGTCCTCCGCCACGTCCATCGCCAGGGTGGCCACCGGGCCGTCGAAGCTCAGCCGCCAGTGCTGGTACTGCGCGGGTTCGGTGCGGTAATCGACCCTCGGGGCGGACGGCTGCATGCGACGGACTCCTCGATGAGATGGCGCGGTAATGCACTATTATGCATGCACTATGTTGCATGTCAATCGCAGGAAAAGGCCGGGCGAGGCGCCGGTCCCGACCGGCATGCAGGCGCAGCACGCCCAGCCCCTCCCTACCAGTCCCCTTCCCTGCCGGCCCGATCCAAACGAACCCGGCCCGCGGCCGCGATGCCGGCCGGCACCGTCATGGGGGCCGGCGCCACGCCCATGGACATGCCGGATTTCTACTCGCGCGGGGCCAACGTCCTTTCGATCGCCGTGGCCACTGCATTCAGGCAATCGGCCGCCGACTTGCTGCTGGTGTCGAACAGCAGGTCCGCCTTGGCATAGAACGGCGTGCGCTCCTGCAGGATCAGGCGCAGGTCGTCCATCGCCTGCTTGTTGCCCGCCATCGGCCGCAGGTCGCCCTGCTGGATGACGCGGTTCATGTGCTCCTCCGGCTCGGCGGTGAGCCAGATCGTGTAGCACTTGGAGAGCAGCAGGTTGAAGGTGGCCGCGTCGGTGACGATGCCGCCCGGCGTGTCGATCACCGACAGCGGACGCTGGACCAGGGCCTCCTCGAGCGCGCGCCGCTCGTAGCGTCGGTAGGCGGCAGGCCCGTACAGCGAATGGACCTCGTCCGGACGGCAGCCCGCGAGGCGCTCGATCTCCCGGTTGAGATCCACCAGCGGCCGGCCCATGCGATCTGCCAGGCCGCGTCCCAAGGTGGACTTGCCGGCGCCGCGCAGCCCGATCAGCGCGATGCGGTCGAGCCGGTGGTCACGCGCCTCGGGGTTGCCGAACAGCTTGTTGAGCGCGTTGCGAGCGGCTTCCAGCTGGGCCGGCGTGCGGCCATGCAGCAGGTCGCGGATCAGCAACCAGTCCGGCGAATCGGTGGTTTCGTCGCCCAGCAGCTCGGCCAGCGCGCAGTCGAGTGCCTGCGCGATCTGCTGCAGGATCAGGATCGAGGGATTGCCGTCGCCAGCCTCGAGATTGGCGAGGTGGCGCTCCGACACGTCCGCGGTCTGCGCCAGCACCTTGCGCGTGATGCCGCGCCGCGCCCGCAGCCGCCGCACACGCTGTCCAAGCGCGACCTGCAAGGGATCGCGAGGGGCCGCGGAGGCGTCCTGCGCCTGCGCGGACCGGTTGGGGAGAGTCGATGAGCGTCCGCGCAATCCGGCCTCCACGGCTTTACTTTTCATGCACTATGATGCATTTTTGCATTTGCCCCCCGATCGACGCAAGACGGGCGGCCCCGTCCAGGAGAACCCCGATGAGCGCCAGCGAAGCGCATGCCGAAGCCAGGGCCCGATTCCGCGATCTCGTTGCCGAGGTGACGCGCCAAGTCGCCGGTCGCCCACTCGATTCCGAACTGCAGGCTGACCTCAACCACCGCATCGCGCCGTCCAGCACGCAGTATGCCGCCCTGTTCGCGGCCTGCCGCGAGGCCGTGGCGGCCGGCTGGATGTGCAGCCGCGAGGCCGCCGGCATCCGCTACGGTCGCGTGATCAAGCCCGAGCCGGCGATCGACGGCTTCTCCGTGGACGTGGTCGAGATGGATCGCATCCGCGGACCCCATCATCTGCACCCGAACGGCGAGATCGACCTGGTCATGCCGCTGGAAGGTCCCGCGACCTTCGATGGCCAGGGGGCGGGCTGGAAGGTCTACGGACCGGGCACGGCCCACTATCCGACAGTCAGCGGAGGTCGCGCCCTTGTGCTCTACCTGCTGCCCCAGGGCGCCATCGAGTTCACGCCGGGACCCGACGAGGTCGCGGCATCCTGAGCACCGGCGTCACCATCCGCGCGGCCACAACCGGCCAGCGGCACCCGCGGCGGCCATGACGCCCATGGCGCCCACACAACCAGATGGAGAGAGAAGAACGATGAATGCCGCGACCCGCATCGAGGTGGCGCCCGAGCGGCTCAACTTCGCGCAGCACCTGCTCGATCTCAACGCGGCGCGCGCCGACAAGACCGCCTACCTCGACGATGCGGGGTCGCTGTCCTACGGGCAGCTAGCCGCGGCGGTCCGGCGCTTCGCCGGCGCGCTCGAGAGCCTGGGCCTGCGCCGCGAGGAGCGCGTGCTGCTGTGCGTGCACGACTGCACCGACTGGCCGGTCGCCTTCCTCGGCTGCCTTTACGCCGGTGTGGTGCCGGTGGCGGTGAACACCCTCCTCGGCGCAGCCGACTACGCGTACATGATCGAGCACGCCCGTGCGCGCGCGGTGATCGTTTCACAGGCCCTGCTCGGCACCCTGGGCCAGGCCATCACACAAGCGGGCATCCCGGCCGGACAGGTCATCGTCTCGCGGGCCGACGACACGCTGCCCGCCGACTACGGGCGCTTCCAGGCGCTGCTGGATGCGGGCATGGAGGCACCGTCGCCGGCATCCACGCAGCGTGACGACATCGCGTTCTGGCTCTATTCGTCGGGCTCCACCGGGCGCCCCAAGGGCACGGTGCACACGCACGGCAATCTGTTCGCCACCACCGCGACCTACGGCGCGAACGTGCTCGGACTGGTCGAGTCCGATGTCACCTTCTCGGCCGCCAAGCTGTTCTTCGCCTACGGCCTCGGCAATGCGCTGAGCTTCCCCCTCAGTGTCGGCGCCACCGTGATCCTGATGGCCGAGCGCCCGACGCCCGACGCCGTCTTCAAGCGCCTGACCGAGGGCCAGCCCACGGTCTTCTTCGGCGTGCCCACGCTGTACGCCGGCATGCTCGCCTCGCCCGCGTTGCCGCCGCGCGACGCCGTGCGCCTGCGCCGCTGCACGTCGGCCGGCGAAGCGCTGCCGCGCGAGATCGGCGAGCGCTTCGATGCGCACTTCGGATGTCCGATCCTCGACGGCATCGGCTCCACCGAGATGCTGCACATCTTCCTGTCGA
>CAMLNE010000415.1 GCA_946481265.1 uncultured Panacagrimonas sp.
CCACCACGCCGAGCACGCGCACGCCGACCGCCTCCGGATTGGCGGCGTCGAGCTGCGCCTGGAACATCGGCGCGCGCGCGCGGTAGACGGAATTCGGATCGCCGCTGACGCTGTCGGCGTTGGCCAGGTTCGAGGCCACCGTGTTCAGGCGCGTCGACTGCGCGGCGAGCGCGGAGCCGGCGATGTCGAAGATGCGGAAGGAGGAACTCATCGGGTGGCTCCCGTGTTCGGTGGCGACGTCATTCGCCGGTGATGGCCGTCAGCAGGCCGCGCAGCTTGCCGTCGAGAAAGCCCAGCGAGGCCTGGTAGCGAAGCGCCGATTCCATGTAAGCCGCCTGCTCGGTCTGCACGTCGACGGTGTTGCCGTCGACGCTGGGCTGCATCGGCACGCGGTACAGCAGGGTCGGATCGGCCTGCGTGCCGTTGCCGTCGAGATGGGCGGGATGATCGGTACGCAGCGACGCCTGGCCGCCCATGGCCTGCTCGAGCGCCGCCTTGAAATCCAGGTCGCGCGCCTTGAAGCCCGGCGTGTCCGCGTTGGCGATGTTGCTGGCAAGCAGCGTCATGCGGCGCTGCTGGATCTGCAGTGCATGCGCGTGAATGCCGAAAAGAGGATCGGTGCCGGCCATGCGGGCTCCCGGTTTAGGACGTGGCCAGGGTGTTACAAGGCCTGTGCCAGGGCGACGGTATCGGCCCCGATCGCCGTTCCTGAACCTGCGGGAATGCGAAGACGGCCTGCGAGCGCGCATGGCGGCTTGCGCTCATCGCGCCTGCCGTCGCGCGTGCCGCTGTATCGGTCGCACTCACGCCGTCTGCAGGCGCTCGAGCACGCCTTCGGCCAGATCGTCGGCGCTGAACTTCGCGACGAAGCGGTTCGCGCCGACCTTCTGCGACATGTCGTGGTTGAAGGCCCCGGACAGCGAGCTGTGCAGCATCACGTAGAGGTTGGCCATGCGCGGATCGCGCCGGATCTCGGTGGTCAGGCGGTAGCCGTCCATGTCCGGCATCTCGACATCCGAGATCAGCATGAGCAGCTCGTCCTCCGGCCTGACGCCGCGATCGGCCATGGCCTGCAGGTAGTGCAGCGCCTCGCGGCCGTTGGCCACGCTCGTGCATTGCACGCCGAGGTCGCCGAGCACACGCTCGATCTGGGTACGGGCCACCTTCGAATCGTCCGCCACCAGCGCGCGCTTGCCGCCGACGCCGATGTCCCGGAACTTCGCGCGCAAGGCCTCGCTCAGGCCCGGCGGATTGCCGACGACCTCTGCCAGCACCTTCTCCACGTCGATGATGGCGACCAGTTCCTCGCCCACGCGCGTGGTGGCGGTCAGATGACCGAGTGGGCCGGATGGCGGCGGCTCCACTGCGGAGACGTCGACATGGACGATGCGATCCACCGCGCGCACCAGGAAGCCCTGCACGCTGCGGTTGAACTCGGTGACGATCACGTGCCGCGCGGAGGCGCCGCTGGCATCGCCGCCGACCGCCTGATGCAGGTCGATCACCGTCACGACGCGACCGCGGATCTCGGCGATGCCGGCCACCTGCGGATGCATGTCGGGTGTCCAGCTCAGCTTTGGACTCGGGATGACTTCCCGCACCTTGAACACGTTGATGCCAAATATCTGGCGCTCGTCGAGACGGAATAACAGCAGCGCCAACCGGTTGTGCCCGGCCAGTTGCGTGCTGCGGTCGATGCTGTCGAGGAGGCCGGCGGCCATGCGGATACCCTGGAAGAGGTGGGACCAGGGTGCCGTGGGCAATTCCCGGACCAGCGCCGTGGCCGCCCGGGCGTGAACGCGTGCGCTGGCCGGGCCAGGACGGCGCGCGCCGTTCGGTGCCGGTCGCGGTGCCCCTTGTCGGCCGGCCACGCAGGCGCAGCACGCCCGTTTCCTGCCGCGGTTGCGTCGGAACAGCTCTTGCAGCGCCCGGTGCATGATCTACGTGCACCCCCATTCCGCGTTCCAGTCGATCTGCAGGCTGCTGCGCCCCCTGGCCCTGATCGTGATCCTGTTCTGGCTGTTCGGTGATCGGGCCCAGGCTGCCGCCCCGCAGGCCGAGTCGCTGTCCGCCATCCGCGCCGCCGCACTCACGCATGCCCGCGCCCACCTGCCCGCGAAGGCGAAGGTGGAGGCCGGCCGCATGGACGAGCGCCTGCGCCTGCCCGCCTGCCCCGCCCCGCTGAGCACGCGCACCAGCTCCGAGAGCGCCTCGGCCCTGAGCGTGGAGGTACGGTGCGACGCGGCCGGCTGGAAGCTGTACGTGCCGGTGAGCGTGACGGTGCAGGTTCCGGTCCTGGTCGCCCGGCGCGGCATGGGCCGCGGCGAGACGGTGACCGCCGCCGACGTGGAAACGCAGATGCGCGAACGCGCCGGCCTGGGCCCGGCCTGGCTGGGCTCGGTCGAGGAACTGAAGGGGCGCGTGCTGAACCGCCCCGTCGCGGCCGGCAGCGTGCTGGCGCCCTTCAGCTTTGCGCCGGCCCGCCTGGTGCGTCGCGGTCAGCCGGTGACATTGATCGGCGTCAGCGGCGGCTTCGAGGTCCGTGCACAGGGCAAGGCGCTGGCCGACGCCGGCGCCGGCGACCGCGTCCGCGTGCAGAACCTGAGCTCGCGCCGCGTCGTCGAGGGCGAGGTCCAGGCCGATGGCAGCGTGGTGGTGCCGCTGTGAGGCCGCAACGCCAGGCGAGCGCCGGCCTGCCGTTCGTCGGCCGCGCTCAAGTCCGGCGCGACCCGGCCGTTAGCCCGGTCGAACTCCTCCGCTGAAGTCCGGACCATGAGCAACAAGATCGATTCTCCCGTTGGGCCGGCCGCCGCACCCGCCGCGGTGCGGCCGGTCCTGGCACGCACGCGCGACCCCGAGGCCGACCTCGCCCCGTCCGGCCCCGCCGGCGGCCGCGACTCGCTGCGCCTGACCGGCGAGGGACGCGTGATGCACGCGCTGGAGCAGCGCGTGAACAAGGACAGCGGCGTGGACGCGAACAAGGTGGCCGAGGTGCTGCGGGTCAACACCGGCAAACCGTTCCAGCAGCAGCGCTACGCCGACTCGCTCGACGTCGCGGCCCGGACCATCGCCGGCGTCCCGTTCTGTGAGGTGGTCCGGTGACCGGCCCGCTGATCTCGG
>CAMLNE010000416.1 GCA_946481265.1 uncultured Panacagrimonas sp.
AGGTGAAGCGCTCGAGCACGCCGTTGAACATGTCCACCTGGTCGTAGAACTGGTGTCCGTCGGTGCCTTCGTACGGGTTGTCGCAGCACACCGCCGGGGCGCGGCGAATACGCTTCAGCGCCGGGGCATACAGCCAAGCCGCACGACCCTCCGGCCCGAAGCCGGCCTTCTCGTGCACCAGGATGTAGGTGCCCGCGATGCGCGGCGGCGAGATGGTCTGCGACAGGTACTTGATGAAGGTGACGCCGGGCTTGAGTTCCGCGGGGTTCTCGCGCTTGATGCTGGAGTAGTCGAACTGCACGTCCTCGACGATCTTGGTGAGCGAGAACTTGCCGTCCTGCTGCACGATCATCTGGTTGTTGTAGCGGCGCACATTCTCACCACGCCACTTGGAGCGATGATTCCAGGGCAGTTCCGCGCCAGAGGACGGAATCGGGAACGGGAAACCCACAAAAGCACCCTTGGGGTTGTCCACCCCATTGAGTTCGGCGCGCGTGGCGTTCTTGATGGTTTCTTCGTTGATCTTGTCCGGGAAGGTCGCGACGCGACGGCTCGGGTACACGATCATCTTGTAGCTGTCCGGGTAGCGCTTGAACAACTCCTTGTGACCTTCGGAGAGGTTGTCCGCGTACTTGGCGACGTCCTTAGCGGTGATGGTGAAGAGCGGCTTGTCCTTCTCCACCTCGGGGTTGTACGGGAACTCGCCCTTGGGGTCGCCGAACGCCTTGATCGGCGTCCATTCCGGAATCGTGCCGGCCTTGTTGCCCGCGCGCTCGGCACCTACCGGTGTCAGCTCCTTGCCCAGCTTCGCCGCCTCTTCGGGCGATGCTTTTGCGGCGACCATCAGCGGGGCGCTCAGCAGCAGCGACGCTACCGCCGGGATCCACCATCCTGCATGTTTCATGTATTTCTCCTGCTGGTCCGAAATGATGTGTGAGGTCCGCGATGTGGCTGCTACCCGCCCTCCGCGGGGAGCGCCTGTTACAAGAGGGTCGCGCATACCGCATAGCGACACTACGCACTCTATACTCGCTGAAAAGCAGAACGCAATAGGCCGCGCTCGACGGGCGTTCTGCGTTGTCCTGCATTCTCGGAGCCCGTATACGGCCCGGCCGCCCGATGGGCCGGGCCCCGTCGCCCGCGACCAGTGAAGTCGAACGCGCCCTCGAATAGGCGACTACGAAGGTCCACCTCCCAACTGCACCAACCAAACCGATTTCCCCGCGTAGGCCGCACCATGCGGATCGCAGCCACGCGCTTGACGGCGAATCGCGGGCGGCATAGCCTTGTGTGGTTATATGCACTCCGCACTACGCACTTCTCGCACATGCGGAGTTCGATTTTCCGAATGCGCATCAACCGCGTCGGCAGCCAGGCTCGCACGGATGAAAGCGTGACTACTCAAAATCTTGTCGAGGGGCGAGTCAATGCACGGTGAGGCCAAGCGCGGGTTCGCGAAGTGGTATGTCGATGTCACGGTCCCGATCATCTTTCACAAGCGCGCGCGAACGCTGATCACCATCCTCCTGGCCACCCTGTTTCTCGGCTGGCAGGCCTCGCAACTTCGGTTGGATGCGGGTTTCGAGAAGCAGTTGCCGCTCGGCCACCGTTATATCCAGATCTTCAAGCAGTACCAGAGGGAGTTCGGCGGCGCGAACCTGGTGCTGATGGCCATCAAGCAGAACGAGGGCAAGGGCGACATCTACAACGCCGAGTTCATGAGCACCTTGCGCAAGGCCACCGACGCGCTCTACTTCCTGCCCGGCATGGACCGTTCGCGCGTCAGTTCAATGGTGACGCCGGACGTGCGCTACCTCGAAGTGGTGGAAGACGGCTTCCAGGGCGGCAACGTGGTGCCGGCGGATTTCACGCCGACACCCGAGATGCTCGACAAGGTGCGCCAGAACGTGGAGAAGGCCGGCATCATCGGCCGCTTGATCGCCAATGACCAGACCGGCGCCATGATTTTTGGCGAGCTGCTGGAACGCGATCCCGTGACCGACGCAAAGCTCGATTACTTCGTGACCGCCGACCGCATGGAGGAAATCCGCCAGCGCTTCATCAGCCCCAATCGCTGGGAGTACACGCTCAAGCAGGACTCCGAGGTACTCAAGGCCGGATCGGTCGTCCACCTCGGTTACCACGATCCGCGCGGGATGCTGTTTCCTTTCTCAGATGTGGAAGTCTTTTACAAGGACGCGACCGGTAAGCTGCTGTCGCATGTGTTCAAGGGACGTGACTTCGAAATCACGGAGGCGACCAACCCCGAGTACAACCCCAACATCGACATCCACATCATCGGCTTCGCCAAGATCGTGGGCGATGTTGCGGACAAGTCCGCCGAGGTCGTCGGATTTTTTGCGCTGACCATCTTGCTGGTGTGGGCCGTGCTCTGGCTGTACACGGGTTCTGCCCTGGTTGCGTTGATTCCGCTGTCCTGCGGCATTCTGGCCGTCGTCTGGGAACTGGGCCTGCTGCACCTGTTCGGGTTCGGACTCGACCCCTTCGCGATCCTGGTGCCATTTCTGGTGATGGCCATCAGCGTCTCGCACGGCATCCAGATCGCCAGTTTCTGGCTGCTGGAAATCGCAGACAACGGCCGCAACAGCTATGACGCTTCCATGGCGATGTACAAGCGGCTGGTCATTCCCGGCATCACCGCGCTGATCACCAACGTCATCGGCTTCGGCACGCTGCTGCTCATCCCGATCGGCATCGTGCAGGAAATGGCCATCAACGCCTGCCTCGGACTCGTCGCGGTGGTGGTCTGCAAAAAGATTCTGCTGCCCTGCCTGCTGACCTACATCCCCATCAAGGATCCGGAGAAATTCCGCAGGCACCAGCATGCGCGCGACAAGGCGCTGGCGCCGATCTGGAACTTCGCGTCCTACCTGATCTTGAAGCCTTATGCGGCGGCGGTGTTGGCGATCTCGTTCGTGGTGTGGGGCGCGGCGGAATACATCAAGAAGGACCTGGCCATCGGCGAGCTGCACGCCGGCACCCCGGAATTGCGCCCTGATTCCCGCTACAACCTCGACACCGATGCGATCGTGAACAACTTCGCCATCGGCGTCGACGTGCTCAAGATCATCGCGGAGAACAAGGCCGACGGCTG
>CAMLNE010000417.1 GCA_946481265.1 uncultured Panacagrimonas sp.
CAGATCAGTAGATTGAAGCGGATTCTCCGGCGACCTGTGAGAAATGCGGGCTAGAACGATCGCGGAAGCCCGAGCAGGTGCTCGGCGACGTAGGACAGGATCAGGTTGGTCGAGATGGGCGCGACCTGGTAGAGCCGCGTCTCGCGGAACTTGCGTTCGACGTCGTATTCGCAGGCGAAGCCGTACCCGCCGTGGAACTGCAGGCAGGCATTGGCCGCTTCCCACGAGGCCTTCGCGGCCAGGTACTTCGCCAGGTTGGCCTCGGCGCCACAGGGCTGGTGCGCGTCGTACAGCTCGCAGGCCTTCCAGCGCATCAGATCGGCGGCGCGCACCTCGATGTACGCCTCGGCGATCGGGAACTGCACGCCCTGGTTCTGGCCGATCGGCCGGCCGAAGACGACGCGCTCCTTGGTGTAGGCGGCGACGCGATCGATGAACCAGAAGCCGTCGCCGATGCACTCGGCCGCAATCAGGGTTCGTTCGGCATTGAGTCCGTCGAGGATGTAGCGGAATCCCTGGCCCGGCTCGCCGATCAGGTTTTCGTGCGGGATCTCCAGATCGGCGAAGAACAGCTCGCTGGTCTCGTGGTTGACCATGTTGGGAATCGGCCGCGCCGTCAGGCCCCGGCCCAGCGCGTCACGCAGGTCGACCAGGAAGATCGACAGGCCTTCCGATTTCCTGCCGACCTCCGCGATCGGCGTCGTGCGCGCCAGCAGGATCATCAGGTCGGAATGCTGCACGCGCGAGATCCAGACCTTCTGCCCGTTGATCACCCAGCGATCGCCCTTGCGCACCGCGGTGGTCGTGATCCGGGTGGTGTCGGTGCCGGCGGAGGGCTCGGTCACGCCCATCGACTGCAGCCGCAGCTCGCCGCTCGCGATGCGCGGCAGGTAACGACGCTTCTGCTCCTCGCTGCCATGACGCAGCAGGGTGCCCATGTTGTACATCTGCCCGTGGCAGGCGCCCGCATTGGCGCCGCAGCGATTGATCTGCTCCATGATCACCGACGCCTCGGCCAGGCCCAGCCCGGAGCCGCCGTACTCCTGCGGGATCAGGGCTGCGAGCCACCCCGCCCGGGTCAGCGCATCGACGAATTCGGTCGGATACCCGCGCTGCGCATCGACCTGGCGGAAGTATTCGTCCGGGAACTGGCTGCAGAGGCTGCGCACCGCGTCGCGGATTTGCTGGTGCATCGTCACGCCCGGTGTCCTCCCTGTCCGCGCTTCGACATGAACTGCCGCTCCTTCACCACCGGATTCGCCGCACCCATCACGTTCGACCACTGCGGGCTTTCCGGGCAAGCTGGATCGCGCCGCCCGCCCTGTCGCCCTGCATGCGGACCCGCGGGTCCGTGTCGACCCGGGCGCAAGGCGTTCACCGGATGATCACCGAGCACAGCATGCCCGACATCGACCTGGACCTGCTCCGGCAATGGGTGGGACGCGAACGCGTGTCGCACGATCCGATGCGCCCCTTCCCCGCGCTGGCGCTTGCCGCGGCGCTGGACCGGACGCTCGCGCCCGGCGTCGGGGACGTCGTGCCACCGGGCTACCAGTGGCTCTATTTCCCCGAGCCCGTCGCCGCGTCGGCGACCGCCGTGGACGGTCATGGCCTGCGCGGAACCTTCCTGCCGCCGGTGCCCCTGCCGCGCCGCATGTGGGCCGCGGGCACCAGCCACTTCGACCGCCCGCTGCGATTCGATCGGCCCGCGACCCGTCGCAGCTTCATCCGCGCGGTCGACGGCAAGTCCGGCACGTCCGGACCGCTGGTATTCGTCACGCTCGACCACGAGATCGTCCAGGACGGGCACTGCTGCATCCGCGAGGAGCAGCACCTGGTCTATCGCGACAGGCCGGATCGCACGGTCCCGATGTCGGCAGGCCCGCCCGCGCCGCACACCGCCGACTGGTCGTGCAGCGTCACGCCCGACGAGGTCCTGCTGTTCCGCTATTCCGCGCTGACCTACAACGCCCACCGCATCCATTACGACCGTCGCTACGCGCTGGAACAGGAGCTCTACCCTGCCCTGGTCGTCCACGGCCCGCTGCTGGCAACCCTGCTCCTCGACCTGCTGCGGTCGAAGCTGGACGCAGCGTCGATCGCCTCGTTCGAGTTCCGCGCACTTCGTCCCGCGTTCGATGCCCAGCCCTTGAGCCTCAATGGCAGGCGCGACGCAGGCTGCGTGCAGCTGTGGACCGCCGATCCGCTCGGAACGCTGTGCATGAGTGGGACGGCGATGCTGGGCTGAACGAAGGCGCCGGCTTGCGCCGCGGCATCGCGGCCGCCTGCGATGGGCCGCAAAAGCGGGGACCTTCGCTACCAGTCGCCCAATGGCGCGTTCAGCAGGCGCTGCGCCATCACCGCCGCCTGCGTGCGGCTCTGCAGGTCGAGCTTGCGCAGCAGCGCGCTGATGTGGGTCTTGACCGTCGACTCCGCGATGCGGAGTTCGTCGGCGATCTGCTTGTTGAGCTTGCCGTCCTTGATGCGCAGCAGGATGCGCAGTTCCTGGCGGGAGAGGCGCTCGATGGGGGATTGCACGCCGACCGTCGCCGCGTCCCCCGCTTCGAGCTGCGGCCACCAGGTGCCGCCGGCCAGCAGCACGCGCAGGATGTCCTGGGTCTGCTCCGGTGCGGTTGACTTGGGAATGAATGCCACCGCGCCGAGCGCCTCGGCGGCCCGCACCCATGCATGCGCCGGCGCGCTGGAAACGATGGCCACGCGCAGCGCGGGAAGTTCATCGTGAAGGAACTGCAGTGCCGACAGGCCCTCGACATCCGGCATCATCAGGTCGAGCAGCACGAGGCTCGCGTCGGGATGGCGGCGCGCCGCGACGCGCAGTTCCGCAAACGAACCGACCTCGACCACCGTTGCCTGCGGCGCGACTCGCTGCACGCCCATGCGCAGCGCGACGCCGAACAGCGGGTGATCGTCCGCAATGATGACGGTGTGTGTGCCTGCGCCCCTGCCCCGCTCCCCAGCGTGTACTCCAAAAGTCTAGCCCGCATTTCTCACAGGGGGATCGAGCGATGGCCGTGCGTCGAGGACCTGCAGCGCGCCGGGACGGAGCGAACCCCATAGTGGTTCTATGGGGTGAGTGAGTC
>CAMLNE010000418.1 GCA_946481265.1 uncultured Panacagrimonas sp.
TTCCGCTTCGCGAAATTCAACGTCCGGGCTACGGTCGGCGCTACTCCGGCAAGGCTTCGCCCGATCCGCCCATCTCGGCCGGGAAGTCCTTCATCTTCGGCAGGCCGTCCTTGATGTGCAGGACGGTCTCCTGGTAGTTCACATGGACCGCCGGCTCGAACTTCAGCGTCGGCAGCATCGCGGCGAAGACGTCGGTGAGCTTGAGCGGCGGGTGATCGGCATACAGGTGCCCGCCGCAGGTCTTGCACCACTTGCGGTAGCTGACCGGCGTCTTGTTGTAGGTCCCGATGTTGTCCGCACCCTTGGTGATGGTGATGGCATCCGGCTGCCACAGGCTGAAGGCGTTCACCGGGCCGGCGGACCAGTGCCGGCAGGATTCGCAGTGGCAGTAACCCATCGCCACCGGCGTACCGGTCACGGTGAACTCGACGGCGCCGCAGAAGCAGCTGGCCTTGTGGGTGCTCATTTCTCTGGATCTCCTGGCGGGTTGGCGTGCCCGAGCCTAGCGCGGAACCGGACTTCCGGGCGACCGCTTCGCGCCGCCACGGATTGCGACCCCATCCGGCTCAGCCGGAACCGGCGCCCGCACGCGCGAGGATGTCGTCGAGCCTGCGGCTGATCAGCGACGAGATGCGGATCATCTCGATGCGCGGCCAGGTCTGCCGCTCGCCCTCGAGCATGAGCGCGCCGATTTCCTCCTGCGTGTTGGGAGACACCAGGCGCAAAGGGGAAAACAGGCGTCGCTGCGGCGTGATGGTCACGTCGCCCACGTAGTCCTGCGACAGGATGTCGTGCGCGACCTTGTGCATGACGCCGACCGAGGACGCCGGAACGTACTTGCCGATCATAGGGTCGGCGGCCTTCAGCAGGCTGCGCGCCGTGCCCTTGAGCAGATCCACCACCGGCTTGAGGCCGTAGCCCTGCATCTTGCGATCGCGGAATGTCGGCAGCAGCACCGGGTTCACGTAGCTGACGATGTAGTGATTGGTGCGATACAGCCGCGCCAGCTGCCGGGCCGGCAGGTCGGCGGCGAAGACGCCGTCGATCCAGCGCGACTTGAGGAAGGGCACGGTCCGGCCGTCCAGGTCGCGCGCCAGCAGCTGCACCGGCTCGAACAGGCCCGGCACGGCGCAGGAAGCGCGCACGGCGGAACGGATCAGCACATGCGGCGAGGTCACCGCGTTGAGCAGCCGCGGCGACTGGTGGCGCTCGCAGGGACTCACCGAGATGCTGATGTTGCGACCGCTGCGCGCGTAGGCCTCGCGGAAGGTCAGGTCCGGGATCAGGCGATCGAAGGTCCGCTCGAAGGAATCGGTGTCGAAGATGCGGCGCAGCCCGGTGATCCGCTCGAGCCGGTTCGGGCTCCAGGCCTCGCCGAAATACAGGTTCTCCGGCTTGAGGAATCCCTCGAGTTCCGCGTCGGTGCGCGTGCCCAGCACCGCGGCCACGATGGCGCCGGCACTCGAACCCGAGATCACGTTCGGCAGCACACCCTGCTCGAGCAGGCTCTTGGCCACGCCGAAGTGGAAGAACATCAGCATGCCGCCACTGCTCATCATGAGCGCGGTGCGGCCGTAGCAATGGCTGGCCCGGCGAAACAAGTCGAGCTTCATCGCGGCGGGAACGTGCTGCTCGTCCGCCCCTTCCAGGTGCGTCAGCGCATCGGCGACCGCCGTGACGTAGTCGGTGATCAGCTGCTTGGTCCCGAACCGCGCCTTGTTGTGCAGCATGGGCTTGCCCATGCCGCCGAGGTTGCCGTGCACCCCTTCCTCGATCTCGAACATCAGGCCCCGGCTGTCGCCCTGTTGCAGCAGCGCATGCAGGCGGTCGAGCTTCTCGCCGATCGTCGCGTAGTCGTACAGGCCGCTGCGACGACGGCGCTTCCAGCGCTCGCGGCCGGTGACGGCATCGAAATCCTGCGCCGCCTGCGCCCATTGCGCGTAGCTCGAGGCCTGCTCCAGCTCCTGGCGCAGCCTGGCGCGTTCGCGGCGAAGCGATTTCGGCGAAGCCGGTGACGCGATGTTCATGGATGAAGGGATGGGTGCGGTCTGGCGACCGCACGGAGGAAATCGCGCGGGCCCGGTCGGGCGCGAATTGTAACGGCGCTCCGGGACAAGTCCGTTGTATTCGACGCATGGAGACAGCGCGCTCAGCCGCGTAGCCCGGACCAAGTCTGGGGCCTTTCCTTCAACTCGAGAGGAAAACCCGGCTCTTTCCGCTTCGCGAAATTCAACGTCCGGGCTACGGTCGGCGCTACTCCGGCAAGGCCTCGCCCGAGCCGCCCATCTCCGCCGGGAAGTCCTTCATCTTCGGCAGTCCATCCTTGATGTGCAGGACGGTCTCCTGGTAGTTCACATGCACCGCCGGCTCGAACTTCAGGCTCGGCAGCATCGCGGCGAACACGTCGGTGAGCTGGAGCGGCGGATGATCGGCGTACAGGTGGCCGCCGCAGGTCTTGCACCACTTGCGGAAGCTGACCGGCGTCTTGTTGTACGTGCCGATGTTGTCGGCGCCCTTGGTCACCTTCACGGCATCCGGCTGCCACAGGCTGAAGGCGTTCACGGGTCCCGCGGACCAATGCCGGCAGGATTCGCAGTGGCAGTAACCCATCGCCACCGGCGTGCCGGTCACGGTGAACTCGACGGCGCCGCAGAAACAGCTGGCCTTGTGCGTGCTCATTCTCGGAATCTCCTCTTACGGGTTGGCGTCGTCGAGCCTATCGCAGGCCTGCGCCCGGGATAGGCTCGGGCGAGCCCTCCCCGCCGTCGGCCTTGCGCACCCCCGCCCTGTGCCCGCACCTGCAACGCGGGACCCGGCGCTCAGAACTGGTAGCCCAGCCGCACGGCGACCTCGTCGGCGAAATCGATCAGCGACATGAAGTTGTCGTTGGCGTTGTGGCCCCAGGCGCCGGCGTCGACATAGTTGTAGGAGAGGTTGACGGTCATGTTGCCCCGCGGCTTCCACTGCAGGCCCGGCTGGACGAGCAATCCGCCCCGGACGTCGACCAGGGCCGCGATGCTGTACTCGAACACGTAGGCATCGGTGGGCTGGAGCGCCGCGAGCACCACGTAATGCGCTCCGCCGTTGAT
>CAMLNE010000419.1 GCA_946481265.1 uncultured Panacagrimonas sp.
AGCTGCGGCTCCAGGAGGAGGACCGCGACGACCTGGATGATCCGGACCACCACCACTGCCACCTCGCAGAAACGGACCGTTGCTCCGTTCGTCTTCGATGCTACCTTCTGCTCGCGACGACTCGCCGCAGCGATCCAGGGAAGAGACCCGATGAGAACCACCATCAGCAGCCGCGTGACGATCGCAGTGTTCACCATGATCGCGCTGTGCGCCTGCAAGCCCAACGCGACCGACACCGGCAACGCGTCCACCGCCGCAGCCACGGGCAGCGCGAGTGCCGACGCCTACGACCCGGCCCGGATGGACTATGGATCGCCGCCCGCCGTGCTGACCAACGAGGTCCACACGGGCGCCTTCGCCAGCGGTGCGTCGCTCAACATGGAGGCGACCCTCAAGCCGCTGGATCCCTCGCCGGTCAAGGAAATCCGCCTCGACACGACGCACAAGGTCATCGAGATCGCCCCGGGCGTGAACTTCAGCGCCTGGACGTTCGGGGATACCGTCCCCGGACCTGCGGTGCGCGCGCGTGTCGGCGACCGCATCAAGTTCACGATGAGCAACCGCTCGGACGAAACCGTCCCCGGCGTGCAGCTGACGGCGGCGCCCATGATGCATTCGATGGACTTCCACTCGGCCATGGTGTCGCCCGAGGACAAGTACCGCTCGATCGCCCCAGGGCAGACGATCTCCTTCGAGTTCACCCTCAATTACCCCGGGGTGTACATGTACCACTGCGGCACGCCGATGGTGCTCGAGCACATCGCTTCGGGCATGTACGGAATGATGATCGTCGAACCGCGTGACGGCTATCCGACCAAGGTGGACCGCGAGTACGCGGTCATCCAGAGCGAGTTCTACACGAAGGTCGATCCGGAGAAGCGCAAGGTCGACGGGCGCCCGCTCTACGTGCTCGACGGCGAGCGGGTGCGCGCCAAGGCGCCGACCTACACGGTGTTCAACGGTCGCTACAACGGCATGGTCGACCAGCCGCTGCCGGCCAGGCCCGGCGAACGCGTGCGCCTGTTCGTGCTCAACGTGGGGCCCTCGAACACCTCGAGCTTCCACGTGGTCGGGACCATCTTCGATCGCGTGTGGTTCGACGGAAACCCCGACAACCAGTTCCGCGGAATGCAGACGGTGCTGCTCGGCTCCTCGGGTGCGGCGATCGTCGAGCTCGTCATCCCCGACGAGGGCAAGTACGTGATGGTGGATCACCACTTTGCCAATGCCTCGCAGGGCGCGATCGGCGTGATCGATGCCCAGGCCAATCCCGCCGGTGGCGGCCTGGAGCACCACAACATCCCGGCCACTGCGGCGCCCACCGATCCCGACGCGCTGAAGGGCAAGCTCGCGTTCGAGTCCAAATGCCTGGCCTGCCATTCCATCGCCGGCGGCGACAAGCTCGGCCCCGACCTGTACGGCACCACCCAGCGCCACGACGAGGCCTGGCTGGCACGATGGCTCAAGTCGCCCGAGCAGATGCTGCAGACCGATCCGGTTGCCAAGGCGATGCTCGAGCAATGGAAGATCCCGATGCCCAACCAGGGACTCACCGACGAGGAGGTCAAGCAGTACATCGCCTACTTCAAGTGGGTCGATGCGCACCTGCAGCCCAAGGAGGGTGCATCCTCGCAAACCTCCGCGCCCGGCACCGCGCTGCCACCTTCGCAGACGCCATCGTCGATCCCGATGCCGTCGCATGGCGGCGCCGCCACGCAGGGGGACCAATGAACACGGCCGCGGTGCCGGCGGCGATGGCGATGGCGACAGGCCTGCTGCTGGGCCCGACCGCCTGGGCCTGCAATGTCTGTCCCGAGGACAAGGTTGCCGCCACCTATGATCACGGCGTGCTGCAGCAGGCCGCCGCCCATTCGCACACGGTGGTCTTCTGCGAGGTCAAGGGTCCGTTCGATCCGGCCAGCCTCGATGACGCGGCCAGGCGGATCGACGGCATCGAGGCCGACAGCGTGCGGACCTCGACGGCACCCGGCGCCATTTCCTTCGCGCTCGATTCGTCGCGCCACACACCGGAAGCGGCCGTGGCCAAGTTGCAGGGCGCGGCGCCGGCTGGCACGCGCCTGAGCATCCTCAAGACGATGGACGGCCCGGTGCGTTCCACGCGCTGATCAGCGTCATGAGCTCAACGGCAAAGGCCTGAGCCCTTGCCCTCGACGGCGTGCGGCGTAAAGCCGATCGCCGACCGCGGCCAGCCGAGCGCCACGCCCGGACCAGATGCGGTTCAGGCGTGGCTTCTCAGGACGTCCCGGACGGCGCCGGTGCCGCGCTTGCGGGTCCGGTCCTGGGCGGATGCAGGACCGCGATCCTGGCCTCCGACTCCGGGCCGCGACGCAGGGCGTTCCAGCACACGCGGCTGTAGCTGGGATCGACCACCGCACCCAGCGCCGCGATCTCCGACTCCAGCCGGCGATGCAGCAGCACGAGGTTGTGCCAGGGCACCTTGGGATAGACGTGGTGCCCGATGTGCCAGTTGATGTTGTTCCAGAAGAAGCTGTGTACGCCGTTGGAGACCACCGTCCGCGTCCCCATCAGGTTGCCCTGGTTCCACGGCGTCTCGTAGTGCTCGGCGATGAAGCGCAGCGAGTTGAAGAGCGAGAAGAACAGCACCGGGAGCAACCAGACCTCCAGCGTCTGCGCCAGCACGCCGTGCTCGCGTGCCCACAGCACCAGCGCGGTGTAGCAGGCCCCCTTGAGCGCCAGTTCGAACAGGTGGATCGCCCATAGGCGCGGCCCGAAATGCTTGAACGGATAGATCAGGGCGAAATGGATCGCCGTGAGCACCGCGCCCGCGACGAAGTAGAGGTAGAACACCACGAAATCCATCACCCCGCGCCGGCCCATCGTGAACGCGTCCGGATCGCGTGGCGACCGGTTGTGCCGGTGGTGCTGCAGGTGGTCTTCCTTGAAGGTGATGAAGGAGACCATCAGCGGCACCATGCTGAGGATGCCGAAGCCCAGGTTCTGCCATTTGCGGGCGAACAGCACGTCGTGCGTGGCGTCGTGCATGAAGGTGACGACGCTCATCCACAGATAACCCAGCGCCACATAGGCGGGCCAGTCGA
>CAMLNE010000420.1 GCA_946481265.1 uncultured Panacagrimonas sp.
CTCGGCGTAGGTCACCGGCACGATCCCCGGTGCGAATTCCGCAGCCAGCTCGGCCAGGATGTTCTGCGCACCCAGCACGTTCTGCACCAAGTTCTCGCCGAACTTCAGGTCCTCGTGGGTACCGTCCACGCCGGAGTCGTTGACCAGCACGGTGATGCCGCGGCCGCTGTAGGGAATCGCCTGGCCGAAATCGCCCGGATTCTGCACCGTGCGGGCGGCGCCGGAGATCTCACGCGCCTCCTTGTTCATGTAGCGCAGCGGCGCGTTCCAGTAGATCGAGGCCACATCATCGCGCTGCGCCAGGGCGCGGATCTCGGCCGGCGTGGCCAGGGCGCCGGCGATCGGCAGGGTGCGCATGGTCACGCCCTTCTCGATGCCCAGCGACCTGAGCACGTTGACCTGCGATGCCGACACCGGCACCGACTGTTCGTAGCTGACCACGATCTGCAGTTCGTCGGTGGGCAGCGCGGCGGCCATCTTCGAGACCAGCTGGGGGTCGAGCTGGGCGTCGGCCAGGGCCACGCCGCTGGCCAGCAGGCCGGCGGCGAGGGCGGAAATTCGGATCGTGCGGCGCGAGGCCATGGAAGTACCGGCAACGGACATTGCGCATCTCTCCAGTGTGAAAACCCGCAGGCAGCGGGGACCGGGGCATGTTCGACACATGGGCTGGCGGGCACATCGGGGATGACCATCAGGCCGGTCGCGGGAAAACCCCCAGCGAAATCACCCGGGGCGGGCGGCGCCGCTCCATGGCGCCGCCGCCCGGGCGCGCGTTCCCTGGCGCCCGCGGGAGGGGGTCCCGCGGCAAGGGCTTCCAGGCCCCTGCGCCCCGCCGCCGGCTGGGCCGGCCCCGGAGCGCAGGGCCATCGTCGGTGCCCGTCCCCGAGGCCGGTATCCGGGGAAGCCTTCACGCCGGCTGGGCAATTTCCCCTACAGACTGCCCGCGTTAAATGAGATAGCGTTCACGTCATGCCGCCCCGCTGCACGGGTCGGCCCCGGTGCCGTTGCTTCGGCGCCGGCGTTATTCGACTTCCCTCGCACGGCGCAGGACGGCGTCCGCGGCGCGGGCAGGAAGGGGGTCCCATGCACAAGTTCCGCATGCTCACGGGCGCGTTGGCGTTGCTGTTCGCGCTATGCCCGCTGTTCGCAGCTGCGCAGACCCTGCCGGTGCAGGTCAGCGTGTCCGGCGATGTGGCGACGGCGGTGGTGGGCAATCCGGCCAATCCGCTGGCGGATGTCACCCTGACCTTCGACGAAGTGGCCGGCCTGAGCGCGGCGAGCCTGGGGCTTGAGGCGAAGCTGGTGAGCCTGAGCGACGCCGCCCTGCTTGCGCGCCTGCCGGACCTGCAGCTCAATCAGATCGACCCGGCGTTCCCGCTGCTGCTGACCATCGAGCCGCCGGCGGCAGGTGGATTGCGCTTCCGCACCGTGCGCGTGGAGGTGCATACGCATGCGCTGGCCTACGGCGTGGGCAGTTCCTACCGCCTGTTCAAGGCGCCGCTGGCCGGCGCATTCCAGGACATCACCGACGAGATCGCGCCCGGCAGCGTCCGCGCCCGCGGCACCACCGGCGGATTCTCGCAGTTCCTGGTGCTGACCGACCTGCGCGAGACCGGGGCGATCGTCGCCGACAAGATCGCCGCATTGCGCACCCGCGTCGCGACCCTGCCGATGACCGAACAACAGCCGTTCATTGCGCGGATCAACGACGCCGAATCAGCGATCGCGGTAGGCGACTTCGCCGCTGCGATCGCGGCGGTCGATCAGGTCTCCAGCCGGGCGCTCGCCCGCGCGGGCAACCAGCTGGCCGACGAATGGCGTGCCACCCGCGATGCCGACAACCAGGCCGGCGACCTGGTCGCCGGCGCTGCCACGCTGAAGTTCTCGATCGCCTACCTGCGCGATTTCGGCGACTGAGAGGCGCCGCTTTCCGCGCGGCTCAGGTAGCCGAAGCCCGGTTCGTTCCGAACACCCGGGCGCATTGCGGTGGCGCAGCCCCGCACGACCGCCGGGGCGGCCCTAAGATGCGCCGATGCACGCCTGCCTGACGATCCACCTGCCCGACCGCGCCGCGATCGTGCGCATGCTCGCGCCTGGCGAGACCCTGCGCATCGGGCGGGGCGTGGACTGTGGCCTGCGGATCGATCACCCCTCGATCTCGCGCGCCCACGCGCAGCTGCAGTACCGCGATGGCGCCTGGGAGCTGAGCGAACTGGGCAGCAAGAATGGCAGCTTCGTCGGCGGTCACCGGATTGCGGCGGGTGCGGATCACCTGCTTTCGCATGCGGGCTGGATCCGCCTGGGCGATGTGTACTGCGAGTTCGCGCCGCTTGACGATGCCAGCGCGGCCCGCGCCGAAGCCGGGCGCGCCGCGCGTCGTGCGGCGGCCACGGCGCATACGGCGCGCCTGGACGGCGTGCATGGGCTCGACGAACTGCTCGATGCCAGCTTGCGGGGCGTGCTTGAGCTGGCCCAGTGCGAGCGCGGCTTCGTGCTGCTGCAGGCGGGCGAGGGCTTTGCCGTGCGCGCCAGCCTGGCGCTGGATACGCAGCGGCTGGCCTCGCCGGAATTCTCCGGCAGCGTCGGCGCGGTCCGGCGTGCGCTCGCCACCGGTACCAGCGTGATCGCCAACGATATCGAGGGCGAAGCCTGGCTGTCCTCGCGCGCCTCCGTGGCGGCGGCCGGGCTCAGCGCACTGGTCTGCATTCCGCTGTTCGACGGCGCGCAGCCGCTTGGCGCCATCTACGCCGATCGCATCCGCCCGGGCCCGCCCGTCACCACGCTGGACCAGGAACTGCTCGAAGCCTTCGCGGAGCGCGCCGCCCTGTGGATCGCCGCACGCCGCACCAGCGATCTGCTCGCCGCGCACGTGCCGCCGCCCGGCGCGGCGGCCGACTGGAACAGCATCGTCGCCGCGCACGACGCCGGGGCGCGATGAGCGAGCACGACGCGACTGCGACCGGTGTGCACCTCGCGTCGGACTTCCCGCAAGGGACCGTGCTGGGTGGCCGTTACCGGATCGAATCGATCCTGGGCATCGGCGGCATGGGCGTGGTGTACCGCGCGTTCGATCTTTCG
>CAMLNE010000421.1 GCA_946481265.1 uncultured Panacagrimonas sp.
TGACCTCTCCACGGAATACCGGGGCATGGGGGCAGAGGTGCAGGCCCACATCGGGATCCTGCGTGACCGCTTCGACCGTCTCCCAGAAGAACGCCTGCAACTCGTGCGGTGTGCGCATCTGCCGCAGGGGCAGCGCCTCGGCGTTGTAGCCGAGTCGCCGGTAGATCGCCTCTACGTCGTAGCCGCCCTTGACCAGGGCCTGGTGGACGATCTCCAGCAATTGTCCCGAATCGCGCATGGCTTCTTTGGGCTTCTTCTGGTTTATGAGTCGCGTGGAGCAGGAAAGACCGGGCCGTGGCCGCCGCCCGCCGCACCCGGCGCGCCGGGTTAGTGTGCCCGAGGCGCGACCAAGGGTGGCACAGCCCCGATTCGCGCGCCATGGACCGACTGTCTCATTGGTCGGTGTTCTTTTCTTCCGTCCGGGCGTAATGTCGCGCTCCCGCACGCAGACCCGCGAACAGGATCGTGGCGGACCACGAACTACAGAACCAGAACGTGCCGATCCGGGAGGATCAGGACACCGGAGGAGTTGCCGAGCGCGGGGGCCAGATCGCGCTTCGCGACCTGCTGTGCAACCTCTTCGACTTCGAGATGCGCGAGATCATCACCACGCGCATGCTGCCGCTGATCTATCGCGTCGCCGTGGTGGCGATGGCCGCGCTGGTGGTGCTCGGAGTGGTCACGGCCTTCCTGCAGTCGCCGTGGCTGGGACTGGTCTGGCTGCTGTTCGGGCCTGTCGTGTTCCTGATCCTGGTGGTGGTCGTGCGTGTATTCCTTGAATTCGTCATGGCCGTGTTCCGGATGCTGGTCTACATTGAAATTATCGATCGACGCACCTCCAAGATCGAGGGACATACCGAGGAGGTCGTGCAGGACCTGCCCAGGATCCAGTTCTGGAAATTCAGCCTGGGCAAGCGCCGCGCCGATTCCTGACGCGCGGCTCCGTCCGGTAAAAAAAATAGCGGCAGGCGAGCTGCCGGGAGAACAGTGGAATGTCGAAGCAGGAGTCGGGCGATACGCCGCAAGGGACCGATCCCGAATCCCGGGGGCCGGTGTCCTTCCTCGGCTTCGTGGCCTCGGGCGTGTGGAAACTGGCCAGCGGCATGCCCCGTGCCGCCGTGGACCTCGCGCACAAGGGCATGTCCGAGGCCGAAAGGCGGGCCCTGAACACCTTGCGCAAGCGCATGGATGCGGTAGCCGGACAGGAGCACGAGGCGAACGGGGAGTCGCCTGGCGCCGACATGCCGATACAGGACCGGCGCCCGTCAGCGGCGCCGCTGCGGCCGAGCGCCGCCGCCCTGCTGGCGAAGCTGATGGAAGCCTCGCTCGAACAGACCGCCGAGAGCGCTCGCGAGCTCCTGCACCTGCGCCTGGTCCGCCAACTCGTGCCGGACGAGGCACGCATCCTGGCCGCGCTGGCCGACGGGCACGGCGCACCCCTGGTCCATCTCGGCGCCGGCCCGCTGGTGGGCCCGGCGAGCCAGCGCTGGCTCGAGAACCTGAGCCCGGTCGGACGCGAATGCGGCGTGCGCCTGCTCGACCAGACATCCGTCTACGTCACCCACCTGCGTCGCCTCGGCCTGCTCGAGTCCGATGACGAGGACAAGACGATGCAGATCAAGTACCAGCTCATCGAGGCCGACACGCTGGTGCGCAAGACCTGCGCACAGATCGAGAAGGCCGGGCTGCGACCCCGCTTCTTCCGCCGCACCATCCGCATTTCGGACGCGGGCCGGGATTTCTGGGCAGCCTGCGCCGGAGACGGAAACAAGAGCGGGTAAGGCTTTCGCGGGCGCGACTTCAGGGGATACGGAAAGGGGAGCCGGACCATGGATTTCACCGAAGCACTTCGCGACGTACAGGACAACTGGTTCCTGTACGCCTCGATGCCTCTGGTGGCAGCGAGCATCGGTTTTGTCACGAAGATCGTCGCGATCAGGATGATGTTCATGCCGATCAAGTTCATCGGCATCCCACCCTACCTGGGCTGGCAGGGCATCGTTCCGCGCAAGGCCGCCATCATGGCCTCGATCGCCTGCGACACGATGACCGAGCACCTGATCAAGCCGAAGGACATCTTCATGAAGCTCGATCCCAGGCGCGTCGCGCACGAGATCGAGGGGCCGCTGCTGGAGGCCATCGAGGACATCACCCGCGACGTCGCGGCGCACTACCAGCCCGGCCTCTGGGAGATCGCACCGGCATCGGTCAAGAACCTGATCGTCTCGCGCATCAAGGCCGAGGCCCCCAGGCTGGTCGAACAGATCATGCTCGACATCCAGGAGAACATCGACACGGTGTTCGACCTCAAGGACATGGTGGTCACCAACCTGCTGCGTGACGTGCCGCTGCTCAACCGCATCTTCCTGGAGGCCGGTGAGGGGGAGTTCCGCTTCATCCGGAACTCGGGCATCTACTTCGGCTTCCTGATCGGGCTGGTGCAGGCCCTCACCTGGGCGATGACGCACCAGTACTCCTGGTCGCACTGGATCATGCCGGCGTTCGGCGGCTTCACCGGCTGGTTCACCGACTGGCTGGCGCTGAAGATGGTGTTCAACCCCAAGCATCCGACGCGCTACCTGGGCTTCTTCGAGTGGCAGGGCCTCTTCCTGAAGCGGCGCAAGGAAGTGGCGGCGGAGTACGGACGCCTGATCGCCAAGGAAATCATCACGCCCGACCGCATCATCGACGCGATCCTGCGCGGCCCGCTGTCGGACCGCATGTTCGGCATGGTGCAGAAGCAGGTGCAGCGCCTGGTCGACGAGCAGGCGGGCCTGGCCAAGCCGATCGTGGTGTTCGCGGTGGGCAGCCGCCAATACCAGGAGATGAAGAAGGTCATCGCCGAGAAGGTCATGGAGCGGCTGCCCGACGCCATGAAGAGCATGGAGGCCTACGCGGCTGACGCGATCGACATCGAGAACACGCTGGTGTCGCGCATGCAGGAACTTACGCCGGAGCAGTTCGAAGGCCTGTTGCGGCCGGCGTTCGAGCAGGACGAGTGGATCCTGATCGCGGTCGGCGCCGCGCTGGGCTTCA
>CAMLNE010000422.1 GCA_946481265.1 uncultured Panacagrimonas sp.
CGACGCCCTCGTCGGGTACGACACGTACCCCCACGTGGACATGTACGAGCGCGGGCTGGAGGCTGCCGCCCTGATCACACGGATCGCGCGGGGCGGTCTGAGAACGGCGCGAGCCCTGCGCAAGCCGCCGCTGATGCCGCCGTTGCCGATCGCCAGCAGGCGACCGCCCGCGGACAGCACGTCGACAGCCAGATGCGCGACGCGGCGCGCACCGCGTTCCTCGAGGCACAGGGCTACCGCGTCGTACGTTTCTGGAACGACGATGTCCTCGCGCGCACGGATCAGGTTCTCGAACAGATTCGAGTCGCGCTCGACGAGCAGGAACCCCTCTCCCCCAACCCCTCTCCCGCAAGCGGCAGAGGGGCGCTGCCTTCGGACTGACCGCCATGCAACACGCGTTCAAGCTCGGCGATGCCGAGCACAACGTCGCTCTTTCGCGCAGCCGAGAGGCCTATCAGCTGCATGTCGGCGACCGCCGCGTGCCGATCGACCTGAAGACCTCGCCCGATGGCCGCACCTGGCTGACCCTGGGCACGCGCCACGTCGAGGTCGTCATCGCCACGCACGGCGACGATGTCTTCGTCCATCTCGACGGCGAGGCGCACGCGCTGCGCTACCGGCATCCACTGGAGCGGCTGGCGGCACAGGCCGGCGGCGGCGCCAAGGACCTGATCCGCGCACCGATGCCCGGCAGCATCGTCAGCGTCGACGTGAAGGCCGGCGACTGCGTCGCCAAGGGCCAGACCCTGCTCGTGATGGAAAGCATGAAGATGGAAACGACCGTGGTGGCGCCGCGCGATGGCGTGGTGGCGGCGGTGCAGTTCGAGAAGGGTCAGACTTTCGAGCGCGACGCGCTTCTGCTCACGCTCGAACCCGCCCCCGGGGAAGGCGCATGAAGCGCATCGAATCCAAACTCAATACGACCTCGGCCGATTTCCAGGCCAACGCCGCGCACAACCGCCGGCTGGCCGAGGATTTTCGCGAGCGCCAGCGCAAGGCGCGTGACGATCGGCCCCAGCGCGACATCGATCGCCTGCGCGCGCAGAAGAAACTGCTGGTACGCGAACGCATCGCGCTGCTGCTCGATCCCGGCACGCCGTTCCTGGAATTCTCGTCGCTGGCCGCGAACGACGCCTACGACGGCGAGGTGCCCGGCGCGGCCTGCGTGACCGGCATCGGCATCGTCTCCGGCCGCGAGTGCGTGATCAATGCCGGCGACGCCAGCGTCAAGGGCGGCGCCTGGTATCCGCTGACGGTCAAGAAAACGGTGCGCGCGCTCGACATCGCCATCGAGAATCGCCTGCCGGTGGTGCATCTCTGCGATTCGGCCGGCGGCTTCCTGCCCCTGCAGGCCGACCTGTTCGCCGACAAGTACATGGCCGGCCGCATCTTCCGCAACCAGTGCATCCTGTCGAAGATGGGCGTGCAGCAGGTCTCGGTCGTGCTCGGTCATTGCACCGCCGGCGGCGCCTACGTGCCGGGGCTGTCGGACTACAACGTGATCGTGCGCGGCACCGGTGCGATCTTCCTGGCCGGCCCGCCGCTGGTGAAGGCCGCCACCGGCGAGGAGAACACCGTCGACGAGCTCGGCGGCTGTGACATGCACACGACGACCTCGGGCACCGCCGACTACCCGGCGTCGAGCGAGGAAGAGGCGATCGCGATCGCGCGCGACATCGTGGCCCAGTTCAAGCGGCCTTCGAAAACGCACACCGAATGGCAGCCGCCCGAGGATCCGTACTACGACAGCGCCGATCTCTACGGCATCCTGCCGCGCGACATCAAGCAGCAGTTCGACATGAAGGAAGTGATCGCGCGCCTGGTCGACGGCTCGCGTTTCCATGAATACCAGCCGGCCTACGGCACTACCCTGATCTGCGGCTACGCACACCTGTGGGGCTACAAGATCGGCATCCTCGGCAACAACGGCGTGCTGTTCAACGACTCCAGCCTCAAGGGCGCGCACTTCATCGAGCTGTGCAACCAGAACCGCACGCCGATCCTGTTCCTGCAGAACATCACCGGCTTCATGGTCGGTCGCGAATACGAGCGCCGGGGCATCACCAAGGACGGCGCCAAGATGATCATGGCGGTCTCGTGCAGCGAGGTGCCCAAGTTCACCGTCATGTGCCACGGCTCCTTCGGCGCCGGCAACTACGGCATGAGCGGGCGCGCCTTCGATTCGCGCATGCTGTTCTCCTGGCCGCAGTCGCAGACCTCGGTGATGGGTGCCGAACAGGCGGCCAATGTGCTGGCCGAGGTCAAGATCCGGCAGCTCGCCAGATCCGGCAGGACCTTGTCGCAGGCCGACATCGATGCCATCCGTGAGCCGGTGCTGGCCGAGTTCAGGCGCAAGCAGAGCGCGTACCACACCACCTCGGAGATCTGGGACGACGGCATGCTCGATCCGGTCGACACGCGCAACGCGCTGGGCATCTCGATCTGCGCGGCGCTGAACACGCCGATCGGCGATCCGCGCTACGGCGTGTTCCGGCTCTAGCGTTCAAATGAATCGTTCAACGCAAAGGCGCGAAAGACTAAAGAGAGAACATAGAAAATGATGGATCAGGTCTCCAGCTCCCATGTCATGCAGGACTTACACCTTCATTTCCTTTGCGACCTTTCTTTTTGCTTTGCGCCCTTTGCGTTGAACGCTGTTTGTTGCCGATCAAATTCCTAACGTCCGGACAAGTACGCCCATGACCGACTCCCGCCCCACCGTGATGCAGGCTTTCACCGGCCTGTCGCACGACGAAATGGACATCCTTTCGCAGGCCGACCGCTTCGCCCAGAAGGAGCTGTATCCGCTGTCGCAGCGCATGGACGACGAGGAGTGGTGGCCCGACCAGGCGTTTCCCGCGATCGGCTCCACCGGCTATTTCGGCATCACCGCGCCGGAGGCCTACGGCGGCTCGGGCCTGGACGTGTTCACCTCCGGCCTGATCCTGCAGGCCTTCTCGCGCTGGAACCATGCGATGGCGCTGGCCTGGGTGGCGCACGAGAACCTGTGCCTGCACAACATCCTGCGCA
>CAMLNE010000423.1 GCA_946481265.1 uncultured Panacagrimonas sp.
GGATGATCGTCGGCTCGCCCTTGAGCAGGGAGCGCATGATGTCCGGCACCAGGCGGTCGAGCGCCCAGTCGCCGCCACCGATCACGTTGCCGGCGCGTCCGCTGCCGATCACCGCGGCGTCCTGGTGGCGATCCGCGCTGAAGAACGAGTTCTGGTACGCGGTGACCACCAGTTCCGCGCAGCCCTTGCTGCCGCTGTAGGGGTCGTGGCCGCCGAGGCGGGCATCCTCGCGGTAGCCCCACACCCATTCCTCGTTGTAGTAGCACTTGTCCGAGGTGACCACCACGACCGCGCGCACGGATGGCGTGCGGCGCACCGCGTCCAGGGTGTGCACGGTGCCGAGCACGTTCGTCGAGAACGTCTCCACGGGATGATCGTAGGAGTAGCGCACCAGGGACTGCGCGGCCATGTGGATCACGATCTCGGGCTGGGCCACGGACATCGCTGCCTCCAGCGCCGGCAGGTCGCGCACGTCGCCGTGGCGATGCTCGATCAATTCCTCGACCCGGCCCATCTCGAACAGGCTTGGATCGCTGGGCGGTGCCAGCGCGTAGCCACTGACCCGGGCGCCGAGATGGTTGAGCCACAGGCAGAGCCAGGCACCCTTGAAGCCGGTATGTCCGGTGACAAAGACGCGCTTTCCCTTCCAGAAATCCGGTCGCAGCATGGTTCGAGAGTCCAGGTGAGATCGCCGCTCAGGCGCGCGGCCGGATCGCCGGCTTGACCGGGCGTCCGTGCAGGTATTTGTCGATGCCTTCGTCCAGCGCCCGGCGATAGACCAGGAAGGCCTCGCCAAAGGCCTCGATGGTGCGATCGATGTCGGCTTCGCGGTGCGAGTAGTTCACCACCAGGGACGTCGCCAGGATGCCGCGCCGGATGATCTCCTGCATGAGCAGGGTGCGGAAGGGCTGCGATGGAAGGCCGTTCCCGTCGCGCGATCCGAACACCAGGCAGCAGGGCTGGCCGAGGATGGGAACCTGGTCGCTGACTCCGGCGGCGGCGGCCGCTGCCTTCAGGCCGTTGGCCAGCCGTTCGCCGCGTTGCCAGAGCGTCTCGATCACCGGCTCGCTGCGGTAGATATCCAGGGTGGCGATCGCCGCTGCCAGGCCGTGCGTCTCCGCTCCGTGCGTGGTCGACATCAGGAAGACGCGATCGCGATCGTGATCCTGGCCGCCGAGTCGCATCAGTTCGCGCCGGCCGGCCAGGGCGGCCACCGAGAAGCCGTTCGCCATCGCCTTGCCGAAGGTGCTCAGGTCCGGACGGATGCCGTGGTACGCCTGCGCGCCGCCGAGACGCCAGCGGAAACCCGTGATCATCTCGTCGAGGATGAAGACGCTGCCGTGCCGGTCGCACAGCGCGCGCAGGCCATCGAAGAAGCCCGGTGCCGGCGGCGTCTCCTTCTCGGCTTCGAGCACGATCGCGGCGATCTGCCCGGGATGTCGATCGAACAGGGCCTCGAGGCTGGGCAGGTCGTTGTAGTTGAACTTGAGGGTGAGGGCCCGCGTCGACTGCGGGATGCCGCCCGGCATGCCGGTGGACCCCATGAACCAGTCGTCGACCGAGAAGAAGGGATGGTTGGCACAGACGGCCACATGGTCACGCCCGGTGTACGCGCGCGCCAGCTTGATGGCGCCGGAGGTGGCGTCCGAGCCGTCCTTGCTGAACTTGACCATGTCGGCCGGAACGCAGGCCAGGAATGCCTCCGCGCATTCGAGTTCGATCGTGCTCGGGCGCACGAAGTTGGCGCCGAGCTCGAGCTGCCGGCGCGCCGCGTCGATCACGGGCGGGAAAGCATGGCCCAGGCCGACGGCGCGCATGCCGGATCCGTACTCGATGAATTCGTTGCCGTCGACATCCCAAACCCGGCATCCCGCACCGCGCACGATGTAGGGCGCCATCCCTTCGGGATACTGGTCGTCGCCCTTTGCATACGTGTGCGCGCCGCCCGGAATCAAGGCGTGGAAGCGCGGTCGCAGCCGGTTGGAGGCTTCGAACTTCATCGTCGTCATCCTCCAAGGACGAGCTTGCGCGAGTGGAACGCCTCGGCGAAGCCCGAACTCGCGTTGCACTCGATCCCGCGCAGGCGCATCAGGCCGCGGAAGGTATCGGGCGTGAACCACTGCTTGTCGTGCTGCGTCCTGAAGACCTTCATCAGGACGTCGATCTTGCGCTTGAGGACCGCCGCCGTGACCGGCACGAAGACCGAAGGGCTGCCCAGTCCGCCGTCGTACTTGGGGATCTCGTATTCGAGGATCAGGTGGTTGCGGAACGTGTTCCAGACCAGTTCCCCCACGGTGCGGTGGTCCTGGTGCAGATCGTCCCGGTGGTGGGCGAACACCACGTCGGGCTCGATGGGCTTGAGCGTTTCGAAGTAGTCCTTGAGCGCGGAGGTCTGCGCGGGAAAGTAGGCGCCGCGGAAGTCCTCGATCATGACCTTGGGCGAGCGTGCCGTGCGCAGCATCATGCGCGCACCGGCGCGTGCCTCCCGGGCCCTGGCGCTGCCGGAACTCAGCACCACCCAGTGGACTTCCGCGTCGGGGTGACGACGCAGGAGTTCGAGAACGGTTCCACCGCAACCGATCTCGATGTCATCGCAGTGGGCGCCGATGAACAGCAGTCGCGGCTTGCGCCCGGCCGGCAGGTTGAAGCGCAGGTCGAGCATCAGTTCCTCTTCGTCTTCCAGACCTTCCAGGGACAGTCGCCCTGGCCATCCATGCGGTCGTACAGGATCTTCTCGCGGAAGGTATCCATCTGCTGCCAGAAGCCCTTGTAGCGATGGACCGCGAGCTTGCGCTTTGCGATCAGGCGCTCGAACGGCTTCTCCACCAGCTCGTCGCCCTCCTCGATGTGGTCGAAGATCTCGGGTCGCAGGCAGAAGAAGCCGGCATTGATCCAGAACTCCGACTCGGCGATGCGACCGAAGGAGGTCACCATGCCGCCGTCGTCCGAATGGACGCAGTGGAAGCTCTGCGACGTGCGCACCGCGATGAAGCTGGCGATCGCCTCGCTGCGGCGGAAATGATCGATG
>CAMLNE010000424.1 GCA_946481265.1 uncultured Panacagrimonas sp.
GTTCATGAAGTTCGGCGCATTGAACTACCTGATCACCAATCAGCGCGACATGCCCGGTTTCGTCAAGGAACTGTCGAAGATCCCGTTCACCGCGATCACCGGCGTCAATACATTGTTCAACGGCCTGCTCAACACGCCCGGCTTCGACAAGATCGATTTTTCGCACCTGCGCCTGACGCTGGGAGGCGGAATGGCCGTGCAACGTGCCGTCGCCGAGCGCTGGAAACAGGTCACCGGGGTACCGCTGATCGAAGCCTATGGCCTGACCGAGACCTCGCCCGCGGCCTGCATCAACCCGATGGACCTAGTCGACTACAACGGCTCGATCGGCCTGCCGGTGCCATCCACCGACGCCTGCGTCAAGGACGAGGACGGCCGCGTCCTGCCCACCGGCGAGGTCGGCGAGCTGTGCATCAAGGGTCCACAGGTCATGAAGGGCTACTGGCAGCGTCCGGAGGAAACCGCAGCCGTGATCGACGACGAGGGCTGGCTGCACACCGGGGACATGGCGAGGATGGACGAGGCCGGCTACTTCTACATCGTCGACCGCAAGAAGGACATGATCCTGGTGTCGGACGTCATCGCGATGATGCCGCAGGTCCTCGAAGTGGCGGCCGTAGGCGTGCCGGACGACAAATCCGGGGAGGCGGTGAAGGTGGTGATCGTGCGCAAGGACCCGTCCCTTACCGCCGAACAGGTGAAGGCGCATGCACGGCTCAACCTGACCGGGTACAAGCAACCCCGATTCGTCGAGTTCCGCCAGGAACTGCCCAAAACCAACGTCGGCAAGATCCTGCGCCGCGAATTGCGCGAGCCGACAGCGTCCGCCTGAACACCCCTGTCCCGGCCGGCGAGGTGACACGCAGCGTCACTTTGCCCCGCGTACGCGGCATTAGTTGCCGATCAATTGCTGGAAACGCTTGCAGTTTCACCTTGGAAGGTGCATAGAGGCGCAAACGGGCGCATTTCTATGCCTTTGGATCGCAGCCGGCGCGCCCGGTCGGTGCCGCGATCCGCTTCCAGGGGAACCTCTCATGTACAACGTCGAACAACTGCACCGCGATCCCTCTCTGTCCACCATCCGCACCCAGGGCGATGCCAGCAATGCCTCTCACTGGTGCTTCATGCACGCCCAGCAGGCGTTCTCGGAAGCGGGCTACCGCCCGTGCTTCAGCCCGCGACTTCTGCGTGAGTTGCGTCTGTTCGCGCAGGAAACGATCAATACGATCAAGTCCGACGTCGAGGCGGATCCCGCACAGATCTCGCACATCGTGCTCGCATCCGACGCGCATGTCTTCAACCTCGGCGGCGATCTCCAGCTGTTCTCGCAGCTGATCCGTGAACGCGATCGCGAAGGCCTGATGCGCTACGCCACCGAATGCGTCGACAGCATCCACCTGCTGCATACGCGCCTGCACCCGTCCGCTCACACCGTCGCTCTGGTGCAGGGCGATGCGCTGGGCGGCGGCTTCGAACTCGCGCTCGCCTGCCAGACCATCGTGGCCGAATCCGGCGTGCAGATGGGATTCCCAGAGGTGTTGTTCGGCCTGTTCCCGGGCATGGGTGCGTATTCGCTGCTGTCCCGTCGCGTGAGCCCGAAGCTGGCCGAGCAGATGATGCTCAACGGCGTCATGTACAGCAGCGACCAACTGCATCGGATGGGCATCGTCGACGTGCTGGTCCCCAAGGGCGAAGGCGCGCGCGCGGTGCACGAAGTGATCCGGCAGAACCGCCGCATCGCGACCGCGCGCCTGGCGCTGCATCGCGTGCGCGACGCGGTCAATCCGGTCTCGCTGGACGAACTCGCCCGCATCACCGAGATCTGGGTCGATACCGCGCTGCAGCTGACCGACAAGCAACTGCGGGTGATGGAACGCCTGGTGCGCGCACAGCTGCGCCGTCCGGAAGCCGTGCTGGAGAACGTCTCGGCCGTCTGACCCCGCATCAGCGAGCCGAATCCTGGTCCACGTCGGCGGCAATCATGTTGCCGCCGGCGCGCAGCGCGGTCAGCGTCTGCTCGAGCTGCTGTCGCAGCCGGTCGACCACGAGCTGCCATTCGTCCAGCAACCTTTCGACGGTCATGCCCATCCCTTGCGACGCGCTCTCGGCCAGGCGCGAGGCGCCCATGTTGCCGGCGGTCCCCTTGAGCGCATGACAGGCATCGCGGAAAGCCTGCCAGTCCCGGCCGCGCCCAGCCACATCCAGATCGGCCACGCATTTGCGCGCGTCGCGCGCGCATTCGGTGAGGAACTTCGCCACGAACTCCTCGCCCATGCCCATGCCGCGCAATTCGTCGAGCAGGTCCTGTGAAATGACCTCCTTGTTCGACACCGGTTCGGGCTGTGCGACCTTGGCGACCGCGCCCGCGGGCAGGCCCTCGGCGATTTCCGCCAGCCGCTCGAGCAGCTTGTCGATCACGATCGGCTTGGTCAGGAAGGCATAGGCACCGGCCTTTTCGCATTCGATCCGCGCTTCGGGGGGAGCGGCGGCCGACACGACGATGAAGGGCGTGCGCGGCCCGCCCGCCTGCATGAAGCGCGCCTGCTTGATCACGTCCAGTCCGCTGACCCCGGGCATGTGCAGGTCGATGATCACCGCATCGAACTGCTGGGCTTCGATCGCGTTGAGTACGTCCTCGCCATCGTTGACGATCTGCGGTCGGTGCCCGGCCTTCTCCAGCAGCTTGCGCATGACCATCAGGTTGGCCGACTGGTCGTCCGCCACCAGGATCCGCAGCGGCCGGACCCGTGCGCGATGGCGGATGAACGGGTCGGCGAACGCGATGACATTGCTTGCGCCGGCGGGCTCTTCCTGCGCCTGTGCAGGAGCGAACGGCATTTCGACCCAGAACTCCGAGCCAACGCCTGGCGTGCTTTCCACCCCGATCCGCCCGCCCATCAGCTCGGTCAGGGCCTTGGCGATGGTGGTGCCCAGCCCGGTTCCGCCAAAGCGGCGCCCATGCCCGATCTCGACCTGCTCGAACGCATCAAACAGCTTGTCCAGCCGGTCGGCGGGGATGCCGATGCC
>CAMLNE010000425.1 GCA_946481265.1 uncultured Panacagrimonas sp.
CCTTGTGGCCCGGCTCGATGCCGCGCGACCACTGGATCTCGTCGGCACGCTTGAACGTGTTGTTGATGCGGCGAACCATGGTCGGAACCGAGTCATACGCGTACAGCGACTGATCCGGGTACATGGTTTCCGAGGTATTGCCGTCGGCGGCGACCTGCCAGCCGGACAGGTAGACGGCCTCGAGACCGGCCTTGGCCTGCTGCATGGCCTGGCCGGCGGTGATCGCGCCGAAGGCATTGACGTAGCCCTTCTTGGCACCGCCGGTGACCTTGGCCCAGAGCTTTTCGGCGCCCTGCCGGGCGAGCGTGTGCTCGATCTGCACGCTGCCGCGCAAGCGGACGACGTCGGCGGCCGTATAGGCACGCTTCACGCCCTTCCAGCGGGGATTCGTCGCCCAGTCCTTCTCGAGGGCCTTGATCTGCTCGTCTCGGGTGCTCATTGCTGCTGACCTCAGGGATGATTCGGTGAACGGGGATGTGTCGGCGCATGCCGGACAATCGGACGTGGCGCACGGCTCACCGCGCGCGCCATCGGTCCGTGAAGCTCAGTCGAGGTAGTCGTAGCTGGGCAGCGTCAGGAAGTCGGCGACCCGGGCGGCGGTCGACATGCGGGCGACCAGTCCGGCCGCCTCGATCATGCGGCTCGCGGCATAGCGCTCGGGTCCGAGCTGCTTCTTGATCGTGGCCAGCTCCTCCTCGATCACCTGGTTGATCAGCGACGGCGTGACCTTGCGGCCGTCGGAAAGCTCGACGCCGTAGTGCTGCCACTGCCAGATCTGCGTGCGGCTGATCTCCGCCGTGGCGGCGTCTTCCATCAGGTTGTGCAGGGGCACGCAGCCGTTGCCGCGCAGCCAGGCCTCGGTGTACTGCACCGACACGTTGATGTTGTTGCGCAGACCGGCCTCGGTCATCGCGCCGACCGGCTTTTCGAGCAGGTCCTTGGCCTTGATCTTGTAGTTGAACTGCCGGGAGACCTGGTTGGGTTCCGGCATGTGCTCGTCGAACACCTCGAGCGCCACCGGGACCAGGCCCGGATGCGCCACCCAGGTGCCGTCGTGGCCGTTCTTGACCTCGCGCAGCTTGTCGGCGGTGACCTTGGCGAATACCACCTCGTTCTGCGCGGCATCCTTGGTCGGGATGAAGGCCGCCATGCCGCCCATCGCGTGAGCCCCGCGGCGGTGGCAGGTCTCGCACAGCAGCTTGGAGTAGCTGTCCAGGAAGTGGCGATCCATGCCGACGACCAGGCGATCCGGCACCATCCAGTCGCCGTGCGCGTTGAGCGTCTTGATGCAGGAGAAGATGTAGTCCCAGCGACCGCAGTTGAGACCGACGATGTGGTTGCGCAGCTCGTAGAGGATCTCGTCCATCTCGAACGCGGCCCACAGGGTCTCGATCAGCACCGTCACCTTGATCGTCTTCTGCGGGATGCCGAGGGTCTTCTGCGCGTCGACGAAGATGGCGTTCCACAGCCGCGCCTCGAGGTGCGATTGCATCTTCGGCAGGTAGAAGTACGGACCGGTCTTGCGCTTGAGCTGTTCCTTCGCGTTGTGGAAGAAGAACAGGCCGAAGTCGACGATCGCGCCCGGCGCGGGCTTGCCGTCGACCAGGATGTGCTTTTCCACCAGGTGCCAGCCGCGCGGACGCACGATCAGCGTCGCGATCTTGTCGTTGAGACGGTATTGCTTGCCTTCCGGCGAGGCGAACGTGATCTTGCGGCGCACCGCGTCGGCCAGGTTCACCTGCCCGCCCATCATCAGGTCCCAGGTCGGGCTGGCCGAATCCTCGAAGTCGGCCATGAAGCATTTCGCGCCCGAGTTCAGCGCGTTGATGACCATCTTGCGGTCAACCGGGCCGGTGATCTCCACGCGGCGGTCCTGCAGATCGGCCGGCGTGCCGGCGATCTTCCACTTGCCGTCACGGATCGCCTTGGTCTCCTTGAGGAAACCCGGCAGCTTGCCGGCGTCGATTCGTGCCTGCCGTTCCTTGCGGTATTCGAGCAGCGCCTCGCGGGTCGGCCCGTGCTTGCGGACCAGCTTGGCGACAAAGGCCAATGCAGCCGGAGTGAGGATCTTCTTGTACGACGGAGACAACTCGCCCAGCACTTCCACGCCTTTGACACCACTCATCCGAAAACTCCTGCCTGTTCTTGGGATCGAGGGAATTGACCCGG
Organism: uncultured Panacagrimonas sp.; assembly: GCA_946481265.1. The sequence goes on from CAMLNE010000425.1 coordinate 2,170, forward strand.
GGCGGCGCCATGCCGCTGCGGATTTGCCCGAATCCAGACCGCGGGTGCCCGGAAAGGGGGGCGCGAAGTCTAGCCAATGACCTGCGTCGCTGCAATGCAACAATTTTGCGGTCCGGGGTCGATGCGCGAGGTCACGCCGCGAGGTTTTTCCGCGCCGTGCAGGCGCTTGCCAACGCGGCCCGGGACCCGGGCCGGGCGCCGTGCGCGTGACGCACCGGCGCGCGCGCTGCCGACCCGCAAGGGTCTACGAATGGATCGGCCGATCGCTGACCACGACGCCGTCGGTATCCGCGTACAGCCAGGCGCCGGGACGGAATTCGACGCCGGCGAATTTCAGTACGCGGTCCGCGTGGGCGCTGTGCAGACCCTTCTCGCTCTTGCGCGGATGCGTGCCGAGCGCCTTGAGTCCGAAATCCTGCTGTGCGATCTCGACGCTGTCGCGGATCAGGCCGTACACCACCACGCCCGCCCAGCCGTTCTTCACCGCAAGCTGGCCGAGGTTGCCGCCGAACAGGGCACATCGCGTCGATCCCCCGCCATCGACCACCAGGACACGGCGCTCGCCGGGCGTCTCGAGCGTGGCGCGCACCAGCGCGTTGTCCTCGAACACCTTGAGCGTCTTGATCGGCCCGAAGAACTCCCTGCGGCCGCCGAAATCGCGAAATACCGGCTCGCAGGTCTGGGCTTCGGGATGGGCGTCGGAAAGGTCGGTGGTGGCGTAGGCCATGGAGACGACGGCGGGGTCGGGGAAATCAGGATCGGATGGCGTCGGCGCGGCGCGCGGCCATGCGCGGCAGCACGACCGTGAGCAGCGCCCAGACGACCAGGCCGATGAAGGCGATCAGGGT
>CAMLNE010000426.1 GCA_946481265.1 uncultured Panacagrimonas sp.
CAAACATCGCACTCAGATCAGTAGATCGAAGCGGATTCTCCGGCGACCTGTGAGAGATGCGGGCTAGGTGCGACCCCTAACACCGTGTCTGTTCTATCGCCAAACCACAGGCCATTGTCGCTACAATCGCCCCCGACCAAGGCTCGCCACACGACACCGGGATCCGGGCAGAGCCGCTCCAAATACGGACGACGAGCATGACGGGAGAGGCAGCCATGTCAGCCGAAACCTGGGCCATCGCGGCCTATGTGTTCCTGACGTTCGCGATCATCGGCATCATGTTGCTGGGCTCGTGGCTGCTCGGCGGCCGCGCCTGGGGCCGCGCCAAGGAAGAACCCTTCGAATCCGGCGTCGTCGGTGTCGGCTCCACCAGCCTGCGCCTGTCCGCGAAGTTCTATCTCGTGGCCATGTTCTTCGTGATCTTCGACCTCGAGGCGGTGTTCCTGTTCGCCTGGGCCATCAGCGTGCGCGAGTCGGGCTGGCCCGGCTTCGTCGAGGCACTCGTCTTCATCTCCATCCTGCTCATCAGCCTGGCGTACCTGTGGCGCATCGGCGGACTCGAATGGGCGCCGGAGGGACGTCGCAGGCTGGCGCAACGCAACCGGCCGGATCAGGTCTGATCCGCCCCCACGGCCAGCACAACGCAAGCCATCTCATGGAATACACGCTTACACGGATCGACCCCAACAAGCAGACCTACCCGATGCAATCGCGCTCCACCGGGCCGGACCCGATGGAGACGCAGGTTCACAAGAACGTCTTCCTGGGCAAGCTGGAGACGATGCTGCACGGGGCGGTGAACTGGGGTCGCAAGAATTCGATCTGGCCGTACAACTTCGGCCTGTCCTGCTGCTACGTGGAGATGGCGACGGCGTTCACGCCGACGCACGATCTCGCGCGTTTCGGCGCCGAGGTCATCCGCGCCTCGCCGCGCCAGGCCGACCTGATGGTCGTGGCCGGTACCTGCTTCATCAAGATGGCGCCGGTCGTGCAGCGCCTCTACGAGCAGATGCTGGAGCCCAAGTGGGTCATCTGCATGGGCGCCTGCGCCAATTCGGGCGGCATGTACGACATCTACTCGGTGGTGCAGGGCGTGGACAAGTTCCTGCCGGTGGACGTCTACATCCCCGGCTGCCCGCCGCGCCCCGAGGCCTTCCTGCAGGCGATGACGCTGCTGCAGGACTCGATCGGCAAGGAACGCCGCCCGCTGTCCTGGGTGGTGGGCGAGCAGGGCATCTATCGCCAGAACATGCCGGCCCAGCGCGACCTGAAGCACGCCGAGCGCGTGCAGCAGACCGTGCTGCGCACACCCGATTCCGTATGAGGCAGGGTTCGGTGGCCCATTTCCAGCTCCCGTGCCCGGGGGCTGCGCGCCTGCGCGGCGGTTCGGCCGGGGTTGCAGGCCGGAAGCGCGGGATCGATCCCTGCCCACTGGACACCGTTTCCCATGGCTGACGACGTCGCGCCGGACACGGGGCTCCAGCACGAGACCGTGCGCGAGCTCTATCGCCGTTTCGGCGAGCAGGGCTTCCTGTACCAGCCGACCGTCGACGGCATGCCGACCCTGTGGGTCGAGGCTGGTCGGATCATCGAGGTCCTGAGATTCCTCAAGACCGAGGTGCAGCGCCCGTACCGGATGCTGTTCGACCTGACCGCCATCGACGAGCGCGTGCGCAAGCATCGCGCGGGGCAGCCGGCCAGCGACTTCACGGTGGTCTACCACCTGCTGTCGATCGACCGCTGCAATGCACGCGAGCCGGGCGGTGGCGATATCCGCCTGAAGGTGGCGCTCAGCGGCGAGAAGTACGAGTGCCCGTCCTGCATCTCGGTGTTCCGCAACGCCAACTGGTACGAGCGCGAGGCCTGGGACCTGTTCGGCGTGGTCTTCACCGGCCATCCCAACCTGCGTCGCATCCTGCTGCCGCCGCGCTGGGAAGGTCACCCGGGGCGCAAGGACTATCCCGCGCGCGCGACGGAATTCGATCCGTTCATGCTCGACCAGATGCGCCAGGACCTCGACCAGGAGGCCCTGCTGTTCAAGCCCGAGGACTGGGGCATGAAGCGCTCGAGCGAGGACGCCGACTTCATGTTCCTCAACCTCGGGCCCAACCACCCGAGCGCGCACGGCGCGTTCCGCATCGTGCTGCAGCTGGACGGCGAGGAGATCGTCGACTGCGTTCCGGACATCGGCTACCACCATCGTGGCGCCGAGAAGATGGCCGAGCGCCAGAGCTGGCACACCTACATCCCGTACACGGATCGCGTCGACTACCTCGGCGGGGTGATGAACAACCTGCCGTACGTGCTCAATGTCGAGAAGCTGGCGGGTATCGAGGTGCCGGACCGTGTCAAGACCATCCGCGTGATGATGGCGGAGTTCTTCCGCATCACCTCGCACCTGCTGTTCTACGGCACCTACTGCCAGGACCTCGGCGCGATGAGCCCGGTGTTCTACATGTTCGTGGACAGGCAGAAGGCCTACGACGTGATCGAGGCGGTGACCGGCTTTCGCATGCACCCGGCCTGGTTCCGCATCGGCGGCGTGGCGCACGACCTGCCCAATGGCTGGGAGCGCAAGGTCAAGGAGTTCATCGACTGGCTGCGGCCGCGCATGGACGAGTACCAGAAGGCGGCGCTCGAAAACGCCGTCGTGGTCACGCGCTCCAGGGGCGTGGCGGCCTACGACGGCGCGGACGCGCAGGAGTGGGGCGTCACCGGTCCGGGCCTGCGCGCCGCCGGCGTGAACTTCGACTACCGCAAGGCGCGCCCGTACTCGGGCTACGAGAACTTCGACTTCGAGGTGCCGCTGGCCAACGTCAGCGACGTCTACACGCGCGCCGTGCTGCGTGCCGAGGAAATCCGCCAGTCGATCCGCATCATCGAGCAGTGCCTGAACAACATGCCCGCCGGGCCGTTCAAGGCAGATCACCCGCTGACTTGCCCGCCGCCCAAGGAGCGCGCGCTGCACGATATCGAGACCCTGATCACGCACTTCCTGGG
>CAMLNE010000427.1 GCA_946481265.1 uncultured Panacagrimonas sp.
CTACGTGAACGACTGGGGCCTGACCCGCTTCCGCTGCGCGTAATCTCGAGCTCCCCCGGCGCGGCCGGCGCAGTCCCTCCTCTCTCCCCTCTGCGTCGCCGCCGCCGGTTTTTGCAGCCGCCTTCCCCGGGCGGCTGGCTTTTATGGAGGGACGCCGGCCGTTATGGTGCCGGGATGAATCAGCTTCGCACCGGCGCCTTCCGGCGCACCACGTCGCTCGAAGCCCTCCACGCCATGTCCCATGGCACCGCGATGGAGCCGCTGGGCATCGTCTTCACCGAGATCGGCCCCGACTTCCTGCGCGCGACCATGCCGGTCGACGCGCGCACCCACCAGCCCTACGGACTGCTGCACGGCGGAGCTTCGGTACTGCTGGCCGAAACGCTCGGCAGCACCGCCGGCATGCTCAGTGTCGACGAAGGCCAGGGCGTGGTGGGGATCGAGATCAATGCCAATCACCTGCGCGGCGTGCATGAGGGCCTGGTCACCGGCACCGTGCGTGCGCTGCATACCGGGCGCAGCACCCAGGTCTGGGAAATCCGGATCGAGGATCCGGCCGGCAAGCTGGTGTGCATTTCGCGCCTGACCGTGGCGGTGATCGCCCTGCCAGGCAAACCCTTGCCCTGACCATCTTTCGATCCCGTCCCCGTAGCGGACGTAAACCGGCGGCCTTGCGGATGGGACGCAACGCGCGTGAGCCTTCGTTCCGGGTCGGCGCGTCCAGGCCCGCTGCGGTGGCCCGGGCCCGATCGCGTCGGAACGCAGGTCGCGGCGCGATTGGGTGCCCGGCTCCATTCGGCTTCGGTATCGTGCGCAGGTGAACCCGGCCTCCGATCCCCTGCGCCCGCTGCGCTACCTCTACCGCGTGCCCTTGCTGGTATGGCATCTGCTGATCGACCTGCCGTTCACCCTGCTGGCGACTGCCCTGCCTATCCATCACGTCCGCCTGCGCGACGGCGAGCGCCTGGATTACCGACTGATCCGGGCCTGGCAGTCCGGGCTCATGCGCGTGTTCGGGCTGCGCATGCGCAGGGTCGGCGCGCCGCTTCCGGGAGCAACCGTCTTCGTCGCCAACCATGTCAGCTGGATCGACATCGTCGCCCTGCACAGCCAGCGGATGATGGGCTTCGTGGCCAAGCGCGAGATCGCGGGCTGGCCGTTCGTGGGCTGGCTGGCCACGCGCGGGGAAACCATCTTCCACCAGCGTGGCAGCACCGAATCGCTGGGCGGGGTGCTGCACGAGATGCTGGCGCGGCTGCGCGCCGGGCGCTCGGTCGGAGTCTTTCCGGAAGGGCGCACCCGCGATGGGCACGCGGTTGGCCCGTTCCACGCCCGCATCTTCCTGGCCGCGGTGGAAGCCGGCGTACCGGTGCAGCCGGTGGCGCTGCGCTACGGCGAATACGGCAGCGCGCAGACCATCATCGCGTTCGCGCCGAACGAAAGCTTCTTCGCCAATTTCCTGCGCCTGCTCGGCGAGCCGATGCGCGACGCGCAGGCGATCTTCCTGGAACCCATCCCCTCCGATGGCGGTGAAGGGCGACGGCGGATCGCCGAACTCGCGCGCGAGCGGATCGTGGCGGCGATGACCGAAGGCACGCGTGACTAGCGGAGACTTTCCGAGGCGTCAGCAGATGCTCAGCGCAGCCGACTACCGACCACCGCACTGGCTGCGCAGTCCGCACGTGCAATCGGTGCTGGGCTCCAGCCCGCTGCGCCGCCGACGCGGGGCGAAGGCGATCCAGGGCAGTGGCGCGATCTCGGTCGAGCAACTGGTGGACGGCGGCGACGGTGTGCGCCTGCACGGACTCTACAGCCATGTTCCCGGAGTCGAGCCGCGCGGGCTGGCACTGCTACTGCACGGCTGGGAGGGCAGCGCCGAATCCAGCTACATGCGCCTCACCGCGGCGAGGCTGCTGGCCAAAGGCTTCGCAACGTTCCGGCTCAATTTCCGCGACCACGGCGACAGCCACCACCTCAACGAGGCGCTGTTCCATTCCAACCGGATCGACGAGGTCGTGCATGCCGCTGCCGACATCGCGCGGCGTTTCCTGGCGCCGGGACTGCCGATGGTGGGTGCAGGCTACTCGCTGGGCGGTAACTTCATCCTGCGCGTCGCCCTGCGCGCGCCTGCAGCCGGATTGCCGCTGGCGCGCGTTGCCGCCGTATGCCCGGTGCTCGATCCGGCCCTGACGATGGAACAGATGGAACGCGGCCTGTGGTTGTACCTGCGCTATTTCGAACGCAAGTGGCGCGCTTCGCTGGTGCGCAAACGCGCACTGTTTCCGCAGTACCACGATTTCGACGATGCCACCCTGAAGCTGGGCATGCGCGAGCTGACCACCTGGATGGTGGAGCGGCATACGGACTTCGGCACCCTGGACCGTTACTTCGAAGGCTATTCCATCGCCGGCGAACGGCTGTCCGCGCTGACCGTGCCGGCCGACATCCTCATGGCCGAGGACGATCCGGTGATCCCGGTGGCCGAATTCCGCGCCCTGCGCCTGCCTGCCATCGCGCACCTGGATATTGCGCGATGGGGCGGACATTGCGGCTTTCTGCAGAACGCCCGCCTGGACGGATTTGCCGAGGGCTGGGTGAGCGACCGCCTGTCACAGGTGTTGACGCCGGTCTAGGCTTAACAGGCCCTAGGCGATACTCGCCGGCACAGGAGCAGACGATGAAGATCCGCAGCGACAGCTTCGAACACGGCCACCGCATCCCGCCCGAGTTCGCCATGGGCGCGCAGGACGGCTTCGGCGGCAACCGCAATCCGCAGCTCGCATGGAACGACGTACCCGAGGGCACGCGTTCGTTCGCGCTGCTGTGCATCGATACCGATGCGCCTACCGACGCCGCCCTGGTGGGCCAGGCGGGTGTGGAAATCCCGGTCGCGCACCCGCGCGGAGACTTCGTGCACTGGGCGATGGTCGACATTCCCGGCGACGTACGCGAGATCCCCGCGGGCAGCTGCAGCGACGGCATCCACAAGAGGGGCAAGGC
>CAMLNE010000428.1 GCA_946481265.1 uncultured Panacagrimonas sp.
CGCGCCGCCGCACCGTCCGGCAAATGCAGGGCGCCGGACAGCGTGAGCTCGCCGGTCTCATTGGCCGCGCAAAGGCTGCCATCGGGACGGCGGATCTCCATCTGCAGGTGCCACATCGGCCGGCCGACCGATCCAGGATGCCGGGCCGATTCCTCGGGATCGATGACGAAGCAGTTCACGCCCGCCTCGGTCCGGCCATAGCCGGGATGGAACGGGATGCCGTGTTCGAGCAGGGTGTCCGCCACCGACGCCGGGCACGGCGCACCGCCGGAGGTCGCCCAGCGCACGCGGCGCAGCTCGGCCGCCGCGAAGTCCGGATGCGCGATGAGCGCCTCGTACATTCCGGGCAGCAGGAACATCACCGTGACGCCCAGCTGCTGTGCCAGGCGCAGGTACTCGCCGGGGTCGAAGCGGTTCATGAGCACCACGCGCCCGCCGAGGGTCAGCAGCGGCGTGGACAGCACGTTGATCGCCGCATCGAAGCAGGGCGCGGCCTGGATGGCGCAGTCCTCCGGACCCAGATTCCACCCGGTTGCCGTGGCCTGCGCGTTGGCCAATGTCTGCCGGTACGGAATCAGCACGGCCCTGGACGGACCGGCAGCGCCGTCCGTGAACAGGATCATCTGGATGCTTTCCGGGGACAGTTCCTGCATGCCGACGTGCTGGCGGCTGGAGTGACCCAGCCAGCCGCTGTACTGCTCGAGGACGAGCCGCGGACATCCGATCGCCTGCGCGGCAATGGCGTCGCAATGCGCCTCGCAGAACAGGAGCTCGGGCCGCGTGGCCAGCGCCTGCCCGCGCAGCTCGGCCACCGGCACGCCCGGATCGAACGGCACCAAGATGAAGCCGAGCTTGGGGGCTGCAAACAGCAGGTCGAAGTGCGCAAGGTGGTTGCCGGCCAGGATGCCGATCCGCGCGCCGAAGCCGATTCCCGCCAGCGCGAGCCGGTTGGCCAGTCGCGTCGCGCGCTCGTTCAGCTCCCGGTACGTGTACCAGCGACCGTCGAACCAGAGGGCGGAGCGGTCCGGGCTGAGCTCGGCACCCCAGGCGGCCAGATCGAATTTCATCTTCGGCGATGCGACGCGGGCGGGCCACGACCATAGCCCAGGGCCCCGGTGCGGGGAATGCGATGCGCGGCCGCAGCCGGATCCGGGCGGAACGGTTTGCGGCACCGACCCGGCGGCGGCGATCCGGCCCCCGGGGCCCCGGACGCGTGGGGACCGGCATCGCAAGGTAGACTTGCGCGCTGCGCGCGCACCGTGAGCGCACTCCCGGAACACCAGCCCCCGTACCCGTGAACCCAGACTACGACCCGCGCGCCGTCGAGCGCGCCGCCCAGGATTTCTGGCAGTCCAGCCACGCTTTCGAGGTGACCGAAGATCCCTCGCGCGAGAAGTACTACTGCCTGTCGATGTTCCCCTATCCCAGCGGCAAGCTGCACATGGGGCACGTGCGCAACTACACCATCGGCGATGTCATGAGCCGTTACCAGCGCATGCTGGGCAAGAACGTGCTGCAGCCGATGGGCTTCGACGCCTTCGGACTGCCCGCGGAGAACGCGGCCATCGCCAACCACACGGCCCCGGCGAAGTGGACCTACGCCAACATCGAGTACATGAAGACCCAGCTCAACGCGCTGGGCTTCGGCTACGACTGGACGCGCGAGGTGCAGACCTGCCGACCCGACTACTACCGATGGGAGCAGCTGCTGTTCACGCGGCTCATGAAGAAGGGCCTGGTGTACCGCCGCAACGCGGTCGTGAACTGGGATCCGGTCGACCAGACCGTGCTGGCCAACGAGCAGGTGGTCGAAGGTCGCGGCTGGCGCTCGGGTGCGGTGGTCGAGCGTCGCGAGATCCCGCAGTGGTTCCTCAAGATCACCGCCTACGCGCAGGAACTGCTCGACGGCCTGGACGCCCTGCCCGGCTGGCCGGATTCGGTCAAGACGATGCAGCGCAACTGGATCGGCCGCTCGGAAGGCCTGGAATTCCGGTTCCAGATCGAGGGCCATGATCCGCTGACGGTCTACACCACGCGCCCCGACACCATCATGGGCGTCACCTACGTGGCGGTCGCCGCCGAGCATCCGCTGGCGCTGGCTGCGGCGGCGACCAATCCCGAGCTGGCCGCGTTCCTCAAGGATGCCTCGCGCAGCGGCCTGGCCGAGGCCGAGATGGAGACGATGGAGAAGCGCGGCATGCCGCTGGGCATCTGCGCCATCCACCCGATCACCGGCGAGAAAGTGCCGGTGTGGGCGGCCAACTTCGTGCTGATGGGCTACGGCACCGGCGCCGTGATGGCGGTGCCCGGCCATGACGAGCGCGACCACGCCTTCGCACTCAAGTACGGCCTGCCGATCCGGCAGGTGATCGCGATCGAAGGGCAGACCTACGAGACCGAGCGCTGGCAGGACTGGTATGCGGACAAGTACGCGCCGACGATGCGCGTGGTGAATTCGGGGACGCTCGACGGCCTGGATTTCAAGCAGGCCTTCGATGCGCTCGCCGCCCGCTTCGAGAAGGACGGCATCGGCTCGCGGCGCGTGAATTTCCGCCTGCGCGACTGGGGCGTGTCTCGCCAGCGCTACTGGGGCTGCCCGATTCCCGTCATCTACTGCGCCAAGTGCGACGCGCAACCGGTGCCGGAGGACCAGCTGCCCGTGGTGCTGCCCGAAGACGTCGAGTTCACGGGCGTGAAGTCGCCGATCAAGGCGGACCCGGCGTGGCGCAGGACCACCTGCCCGAACTGCGGCGGCCCGGCCGAGCGCGAAACCGACACCTTCGACACGTTCTTCGAATCCAGCTGGTACTCGGCGCGCTTCACGTCCCCCGGCGCGCAGCAGCTCGTCGACGAGCGCGCGCACTACTGGCTGCCCGTGGACCAGTACATCGGCGGCATCGAGCACGCGATCCTGCACCTGCTCTACTTCCGCTTCTTCCACAAGCTGATGCGGGACGAAGGCTTCGTGCGCGGCGACGAGCC
>CAMLNE010000429.1 GCA_946481265.1 uncultured Panacagrimonas sp.
TTCGATCTTGATCTTGACGTCCAGGCGGCCAGGGCGCAGGATGGCCGGATCGATGGTGCGGATCACACCCATCAGCGGGAGGATCACGAAGGGGAGCATGATATAGGTCATGCCGATGGTGACACCGACGAGATTGTTGACGAGAGGCAGCGGTGCGTCGATCAGGTTGGACGCATCCGGCGCGCCGGACCAGTTCGGGTAGAGCGGATCCTGGTAGGTCGAATACAGGCAGACGCGGGGATCGTCGCGGAAGATGTCGGCCGAACCGTTGCCGTAGTGCACGTCGAAGTCGACCAGGGCGACGCGGTCGAGCCCGCTGGCCAGCGCGTGCGCCGCACCCACCGCGGCATTGTTGAAGAAGCAGAAACCCATGGCCCGGTCGCGCTCGGCGTGATGCCCCGGCGGACGCACGGCGCAGAACGCGAACGAGGCGTGACCGGCCATGACCTCGTCGACGCCGTAGACCGCCGCGCCCGCCGCATGCAACGCGGCCTCGAGCGTCTGCTCGGTCTGGATGGTGTCGCCGTCGATCACCCGCGCGCCGCCCCGCATTGCCTCGAGGTGCGCCCGGCCGTGCACTCGCAGCAACTGCTCCTCGGTGGCCTGGGGGGCGAGTTCGCGGCGCAGGAAATCCATCATCCCGCAGGCGCGCAGCCGGTCTTCGATCACCTGCAGCCGCTGCGGGCACTCCGGATGGCCGTGCCCCATGTCATGGCGGTGGCAGGACTCGTGGGTGATCCATAGCGGCGTCGCCGCACTCGTCATAGTCGGGACGCCTCCAGCTTCACGTCGGCATGCTCCCAGGCCTTGGCGAAGCGCTGCTCCGCCGCCGCCGCCTCATCCGCCCGCTTCTGCGCATGAAGGGCCTGCGCCAGGCCGAACAGCGACCAGCCGTTCTCGCGGTTGATCTGCAGATCCTGGCGATAGGTCGCCTCCGCAGCCGCGGCGTCGCCGGCGGCGAGCTGCACCGCGCCCAGGGTCTGCCGTACCGGGTGATGCCAGACCGGCGGCTCGAAGTAGGCGTGAGCATCCTCGAGGGCGACACCTTCCTGCAGCGCCGCGATGGCCGCCGGATAGTCCTTGCGCGCAGCCGCGAGCTCCCCTGCGAGCACCCGCTCGGCCACCTTCAGCGTGCCCGATACCGGGTGTTGCGGACCGACGAAGGCCTTGTCCCAGACCGGATCCGCCGCCGCGGTCGCCAGCGCACCGAGATGCTCCTGCGCCGCGTCGAGCCGCGCCTGTCGCACCGCGGCGATGCCCTGGGCGTAGTGCCAGATCGCCGTCGGGTACGCGAGATCCGCCTCGGGCGCAGGTGCGGCGACGACTTCGTCCCATCGACCGAGCTGGGTGCGCGCCTTGAGCGGGGTGACCATGAAATCCTGCAGGAAGATGAAGTCGGGCTCGCGCAGGAGCTCCGGTACGCTCGCGCGCCGCGCGGCCTCGTCGGCCGAGGCGATCGCCGCGGCGCTGGCGCCCTCCATCGAGGAGGCCCACCACAGGAAGTGATGGTTGTGGGGCACGTAGGCAAGCGGGTAGACCGCCACGCCCGGCCGGCAGGTGGCCAGGTAGGCATCGTCCGCCGCCACCGCCTTCTGGTTGGCGACCACCGCGTCGTGGTAGCGCCCGACGCGCGTGTAGATATGCGCCGGCATGTGGACCAGGTGCCCGGAACCGGGGACCAGCTCGCGCAGACGGTCGGCCGCGACCACGCCGCGGTCCGGATCGTCCGAGGCTTCCACCGCGTGGATGTACAGGTGCAGCGCACCGGCGTGGTCGGGATCGCGCTGCATGACCGACTCGAGCGTGGTGACCACTTCCTGCGTGTTGCCGACGGGACTGCCGTCGGCGCCGTAGTAGTTCCAGGGCTGCAGGTCCATCAAGGCCTCGGCATGAAACACGGCGGCATCCAGGTCGTCCGGCAGCGCCTTGCTCAACTCGCCGGTGGCCTCGGCATAGGCCTCGTCGAGGGGCCGTCGATCGGCCGGCGCATCGTCGGCATAGCGGGCAGCAAGCGCCTTGATGAAGGCCTGTTCGCGCGGGCTCGTCCCGGCCGCCAGCTCCTGCGCCTTGGTCAGGCGCGCCCAGGCCTTGTCGTTGTTGGCCGGATTCATCGGCGCGTTGACGTGGGGGCCGAGTACCAGCGCCGCGCCCCACCAGCACATGGCGCAGCCGGGATCGAGTTCGGCCGCCTTCAGGAAGGAGCGCTCGGCCGCGTCATGATTGAAACCGTAGGTCAGCGCCAGGCCCTGGTCGAACCATTTCTGGACCTCGGCGTTGGTGCTGCTGACCTCGAAGCGGTAGTCCCCCAGGCCTGGCAGCAAGGTGACGCCGACTGGCGCCGCCGTGCCGGAAGGCGGTGCGGACGCGGCCGTCGTCGGCGGCGCCTCGTTTCGCCCCTGGTAGACATACCAGGCGCCGGCAAGGAATCCGAGAATGGCGACGCCCACGACGATCGATCGATTCATGACTGTTCCCCAGTGCTGACCCCGGTAGCCAGGCAGTCTTACGCCGGTGCACGGGTCGGCTGCAAGCCTGGGCCGTTCGGTCCGGCCCCCGCCCCCGGCCCAGCGTCAGCCGCCGGACGCCCGAAAAGAAGAAGGGCCGCTCGAGGCGGCCCTTCTTCCGACAGCTTGGCTCCATGCTCACACGGCCGCCGATCCCGCTGCGATCAGGCTGCAGCGGCGCCCTCGACGGCCTGGCCGTTCCCTCAGTGGAACTGCTCTTCCTCGGTCGAGCCGGTCAGCGCCTTGACGCTGCTGGATCCACCCTGGATCACCGTGGTCACGTCGTCGAAGTAGCCGGCGCCGACTTCCTGCTGGTGCGATACGAAGGTGTAGCCCTTATCGCGGGCGGCGAATTCCGGCTCCTGCACCATCTCGGTGTAGTGCCTCATGCCCTCGCCGCGCGCATAGGCGTGCGCGAACTGGAAGGTGTTGAACCAGTTGATGTGGATGCC
>CAMLNE010000430.1 GCA_946481265.1 uncultured Panacagrimonas sp.
CCTCGGCGAGCAGGCGGTCCACGGTGGCGCGCAGGGCAAGACGTTCTGGGATACCAATGTCGAGCTGATTCCCGAGGCGATCTGCGTCGAGGCCAAGCCCACCGGCTTCCCGCGTGCCCCGGTCTCCAAGAAGCAGCTCTGGTTCGATGCGCGCAACCAGGTGCTGGTCGGCATGGTCACCTACGACCGCCGCAACCAGCCGTTCCGCGCCTTCGACGGCGCATACAGCCTCTACGAGTCCGGCGGCAAGAAGGTGATGGACGGCCAGCACCCGTACTGGAGCTGGTGCCACTTCATGGCCTCGGACATCCAGACCGGCGATGTCACCCGCGTCGAGCAGGTCAAGGCGCACGACACGGTCCATGCCAGCAAGGCGAACGACCCGGCGATGTACGAGCGCTACCTGACGCAGAACGCGCTGAGGTCGCTGGGTTCGAGCTGAAGCCGGCGGCGCGGGCATCACCGCGGGCAAGCTGCAGGCGCGCGGCGCAGCGCCCGCCGGTGACGGCCCGCCAGAACGGCGCGCACGCCACGCGACATGCGCGTCCAGCGTGCCCGGCGTAGGGGCGGGGCGCGGAATTGCGGATCCAGGCGGCGACCCCGGCGGTCGCCGTTTTCCTTTCCGGCATTGCCCGGGATTCGCCGGCAACGACGTCGCCTCGACGTCGTCCCGGCCGGCGTGCAGGCGCAGCCTGCGCTCATCGTCGCGCAGGGCTGCGCACGCACTTCGGCGCCGTGCAGGCCTTGCAGGCACTGCGACACGGATCCTCGGGCGCCCGGTCCGGAACCGGTGCCTCCACCCTGCATTGGGTCTCCACCATCCTTAGGGGTGGCTGCACCTCATGCCGGCGCCGGCATAGTCCCGGGCGTTCGCATGACAGCGTCGCCGAGGCGCCCTGCGCGGAACGCATCGGCGACCGGCACCGAGGAGAAGACAATGACGGCAGCACGTTCGTCCCACCAGTCCGCGCCCGCAGCAACGGCCCGGCCCGGCGGCAAGCTGATCAACATCGACAACGGCGGGACGCTCACCGATATCTGCGTGATCGAGGGCGACAAGGTCTGGCGGACCAAGACGCTGACCACGCCCTACGATCTTTCGAAGTGCTTCCTCGACGGCCTGGCCAAGGCGTCCAAGGCGATCTACGGCGAGGAGGACCTGAGCCGCCTGATCCTGGGCACCGATCACATCCGCTATTCGACCACGCAGGGCACCAACGCGCTGGTCGAGCGCAAGGGACAGCGCATCGGCGTGATCCTCGGCGGCGGCCTGGATGCACCGGCGCTGCGTGCGCTTGAACCGGCGCTGTTCGACGCCCTGGTCGGCGAGCGTGTGCAGATCCTCGACCCTGCGCTCGACGATGCGGCGCTGGAGACGGCGGCGGTTCGGGCGGTCAATGCGCTGTCGTCGGCAGGAGCCAACCGCCTGGCCATCGTGATCGGTGGAGCGGGTCGCGCCGCCTCCGAGATCCGGCTCAAGAAGCTGCTGCTGCGCAAGTTCCCGCCGCACCTGCTGGGCGCCATCCCGCTGCTGTACTCGCACGAGGTGGTGGAGGACGCGGACGACGCACGCCGCGCCTGGACCGCCGTGTTCAACGCCTTCCTGCACCCGGCGATGGAACGCTTCCTCTATCGCGCCGAGCACAAGCTGCGCGAATACCGCGCGGTGAATCCGCTGCTGATCTTCCGCAACGACGGGCACTCCGCCCGCGTGGCCAAGACCATCGCGATCAAGACCTACAGCTCCGGCCCGCGCGGCGGCATGGAGGGATCGCGCGCCCTGGCCACGCACTACGGCTTCAGGCGCCTGCTGACGATGGACGTCGGCGGCACGACCACCGACATCGGCCTGGTCGAGGACGGCGTGGTGCGTTCGCATCGCCGCGGCCGGGTGGAGGGCGTGGAAGTTTCCTTCCCGCTGTCCGACGTGATCAGCGTCGGCGTCGGCGGCTCCTCGATCATCCGGCTGCAGGACGGTGAGGTGCGCGTCGGGCCCGAGAGCGTGGGCAGTGCGCCGGGCCCGGCCTGCTTCGGTCTGGGCGGCACCGAGGCGACCATCACGGACGCCTTCCTGGTGGCGGGCCTGCTCGATCCGGCCAGCTTCTTCGGCGGCGAACTGAACATCGACGTCGAGCGTGCGAAGAAGGCGGTCGCCGACAGGATCGGCAAGGGCCTGGGCCTGTCCGCGGAGGACGCCGCACTGGAAATGGAGAAGGCCTGGGTGGCGAAGGTCGCCGACAGCCTGCGCCAGTACGCGCCGATCACGCCCGACACCGTGCTCGCCGCCTTCGGCGGCGGTGGCCCCTTCGTGGTCTGCCGCGTGGCGGACGCCGCCGGGATCTCGCGCGTGGTGATTCCCGGGCTTGCCGCGGTGTTCTCCGCCTTCGGTCTTGGCTTCTCGGACATCGCCCATGTCTACGAGGCGTCGCTGGCGACGCCCGATGCGGCCGGACTCGAGGCCGCGCTGGCCAGTCTCACCGCGAAGGCGCGACGCGGCATGTTCGGCGAGGGCTTCGACCTGTCGCAATGCCAGATCCGCACCTCGCTGCAGGTGATCGCCGACGGCAGCGAGCGCAGCCTCGAATTGAAGGATGGCCGGCTGCCCGCGGACCTGCCCGCCAGTGCGCAACTCGTGCTGAGCCTAGAGGCCGCGCGGCCGATCGCCCAGCCGACGCTGAGCGGCGATTTCGAAGGACCGCGGCGCGAGGCCCGCGCCAGCGGCAAGCGACGCGTGCTGACCGCCACGGGCGTGTTCGACCTGCCGCTGTATCGCGTCGAGGACCTGCAGGCAGGTGCTCATGCAACCGGTCCGGCGGTGCTCGAGGAAGCGTTCTTCACCTGCCGCGTCGATGCGGGCTGGACCTTCCGCATCAACCGTGCCGGCGACATCCTGCTGGAACGCGCCGGGTAGCCCTGCGTGGCCCGG
>CAMLNE010000431.1 GCA_946481265.1 uncultured Panacagrimonas sp.
GAATACGACTTCTTCGACCCGCGCGGCCTGAAGGCATCGCTGGAAACCAAAGCGGTCGGCGGCCTGTTCTTCGCCGGCCAGATCAACGGCACCACCGGCTACGAGGAAGCCGCCGCCCAAGGCCTGCTCGCCGGCGTCAACGCCGCGCGCCTGGTGCAGCAGCAGGACGCCTGGTCGCCGCGCCGCGACCAGGCCTACCTGGGTGTGCTGGTCGATGACCTGATCACCCATGGCACCAGCGAGCCCTACCGCATGTTCACCAGCCGCGCCGAATACCGGCTGCAGCTGCGCGAGGACAACGCCGACCTGCGGTTGACCGGTATCGGGCGCGAACTGGGATTGGTCGAGGACGCGCGCTGGTCGGCGTTCGCGCGCAAGCGCGACGCCATCGCCGCCGAAACCGCGCGCCTGCGCGGGCTGTGGGCGGCACCGAACAATGCGCTGGGCCGCGCCATCGAAGCCGCCACGGGCATCGCCGTATCGCGCGAGAACAACGCGCTCGATCTGCTCAAGCGGCCCGAGTTCGATTACGCGCGGCTCGTCTCGGTGCCCACGCTGGGGCCCGGCGTCGACGATGCGAAAGTGGCCGAGCAGGTCGAGATCGAAGCGAAGTACTCGGGCTATCTCGATCGCCAGCGCGAGGAGATCGCAAGGCAGCAGCGCAACGAGGGTACCGCGATCCCGGAAGCTTTCGACTTCGCCGCCGTGCGCGGGCTGTCCATGGAAGTCAGGCAGAAGCTCGAACGCGTGCGCCCGCAAACGGTAGGTCAGGCGCAGCGCATCCCCGGCATGACGCCGGCCGCTATTTCGCTACTGTTGGTGCACCTGACCCGCAGGAAGCAGGCTCAGGTGGCGTAAGGCGGTAGAGATCTCATGCCTCGCGCACGGCATCGTCGTTGTTGCGCCGGCGCCACGGCAGGGGAATGTTGAACAGCATCAACGCGACCCAGGCGATGCGGCTGGAGAGCGACTCGCGTTCGGGCAGCTGCAGCGCGCGCTCGCCCGCGGCATCCACATCGAGTGCGAACCCGCCAGCGTCGAGTTCATGCAGCACGGACCGCGCGCGTTCGGCATCGGTGTCGGCCACCCGCAGCCGCGTGCCGCCGACCGCCAGCCGCCATTCCCAGTTCGCCACCGCCATCTGGTCGTCGGCCACGTGCGCGTCGATGCCCTCGGCGCGCAGCCGGCCGCAGGCGATATGCGCCTCGATCGGATCGTGATAGCTGGCGATGGTGGTGAACATGGGCGGCGTGGAATCCGGTGCGGCCCGGAACAGCGACTGCGGTAACCTGCGCCGATGAAGACGATCCTGCAACTGACGGTGCTCGTTGCCACCCTGGCTGCGGCGAGCTGTTCGCGTGACGAAGCCCCCGCGGCGGCTGGCGACTCGACCCAGCCGGGCCTGCAGGCCTGGACGCTGCCCGCTGCGCCCGACGCCGCCCAGCCCGATCTGGTCACCGCGCCGGACGGCCGGCTGCTGCTCAGCTGGCTGGACACCCAGCCTGGCCGCCGCACCCGCCTGCAATACGCCGAGTTCAGCCCGGCCGGGCAG
Organism: uncultured Panacagrimonas sp.; assembly: GCA_946481265.1. The sequence goes on from CAMLNE010000431.1 coordinate 1,553, forward strand.
TGGCAGGGTCCGAAGACGATCGCGATCGGTGCCTCCTTCGTGATCAATTGGGCCGACACGCCGCATATCCTGGCCACGCCCGATGGCGCGCTCTGGGTGCAATGGCTGCAGAAGTCGGCCGAAGCCGGTGCGTCCTACGACGTGCTGCTGAGCACCTCGCGCAACGACGGCATGAACTGGAGCGAGCCGCTGCGCCCGCACGCCGACGGCACGGTAAGCGAACACGGCTTCGTCTCGATGTGGCCGCAGGGCAACGACCGGCTCGGCATCGCCTGGCTCGACGGACGCAACATGGTGGCCGCCGCTGGAGATGCGCAGACCGGGCACGACGGCCATGGCGCGGGTGCGATGACCCTGCGCAGCGCGGTGTTCGACGGCTCGCTGCGCACCGACGGCGAGGTCGAGCTGGATGCGTCGGTCTGCGACTGCTGCCAGACGGACGCCGCGCTCACCGCGAAAGGCCCGCTGCTGGTCTATCGCGACCGCACCGAGGACGAGATCCGCGACATCCACGTTACCCGCTTCGATGGCAAGGCATGGAGTCCGTCGAAGCCGGTCTTCGCCGACCAGTGGAAGATGCCGGCCTGCCCGGTCAACGGCCCGTCGGTGGCGGCGCGTGGCGACGAGGTCGTCGTGGCCTGGTACACCGGCGCCGGCGATCAGCCGACGGTCAAGCTCGTGCGCAGCACCGATGCGGGCGACAGCTTCTCCGCGCCGCTGGTGCTGGAGCAGGGCGACACCGTGCAGGGCCGGGTCGACGTGGCCCTGGATGCCGGCAATGCCTGGGTGCTGTGGCTGCGCGAGGACGATGCCGGCCAGTCGCTGTGGTTGGCGCGCTATGCACCGGACCTGTCGAAACAGATCGAAAAGGTCGAAGTGGCCAGGTTGCAGGGCCGCGGCCGCGGCACCGGTTTCCCGCAGCTGGCCTTGCGCGAAGGCAAGGCGTATCTCGTCTGGACCGATGTTGCCGGCGGCACGGCGAGCCTGCACGGCGCGGTGTACACGCCCAAAGTCCTGTAGGAGCGCCCGTGGGCGCGACCTGATCTGTGCTGTGCGGTCGCGCCCAGGGGCGCTCCTACAGCAGCTTCTTGCCGATGAACGCGGCGTAGCGCTTCATCGCGCGCTTCAGCGGCGCCTGCTCGCCACGTCGCAGCGCGCGAAACGGCGCGACATCGATCGATACGCCGTCCCTGCCCAGGACACGTTTCCAGGTGCCGACCACCTTGCCGTCGACCAGCACGGAGGCATTGACCAGGCCGTTGATGCCGATCACCTGTCGGCTCAGCGCAGGTTCCACGGCCGCGCTGCGGTCGCGGTAGCCGACCAGGTATTCGTCGAACGGCGCGAGCAGATGCACGCCGCCCGCAGGC
>CAMLNE010000432.1 GCA_946481265.1 uncultured Panacagrimonas sp.
AGACCGGTCAGCTCGTCGACGAGCGTCTTGGTGTGCAGGGCCGTGCGCACGCTCAAATCTGCGCTTGCCCGCAGCGGCCCCCCGCGCGCGCAGCGCGTCTTGCGCAGCCGACGGCGGCCGGACCTGCGCACGGCCTGTGCGATCGGGCGCCGACGCCGCACAATGCGCTGTCCTTCATTTCCGCTTCCCTCCATGTCCCAGCTCGAGCAGGTTTCCGTCCTCAAGAAAGCCAACGTCTATTTCGACGGCAAGTGCATCAGCCACACCGTCGTGCTGGCCGACGGCACGCGCAAGAGCGTCGGCGTGATCCTGCCTTCGAAGCTGACATTCACCACCGGCGCACCGGAAGTCATGGAGCTGGTCGAGGGACGCTGCAGGGTGACGCTCAAGGGCGAGACCGCCGCACGCGATTACCTTGGCGGGCAGTCCTTCACGGTCGCCGGCGACTCATCGTTCGACATCGAGGTGCTGGAGACCCTCCACTACGTCTGTCACTTCGGCTGATCGCCGCTCGTCGGCGGCGGGGCGGCCTCGTCGTCCTGGTCCTGCGTCGCCGAGTCGACCCACTGCACGGGCAGTGACTTGGCCGGCTTGACGCCGAGCTTGCGCAGCTTCTCGGCCTGGCCGATCAGGTTGCCGGGACCTTCGCGCAGCTTGCGACGTGCATCGCCGAACCCCTGCTGCGCCTGCTCCAGCCGCTTGCCGACCTCGTCGAGATCACAGACGAATCCCACCAGCTTCTCGTACAGCTTGGCGCCCTGCGACGAGATGTCCTTGGCGTTGCGTGACAAGTCTTCCTGCCGCCACAGGTTGGCCACCGTGCGCACCACGAACAGCAGCGTGCTCGGGCACACCAGCAGCACGTTTCTATCCCAGGCGTGCTGGAACAGCTCGCTGTCGTTGGTGACCGCCACCGTGAACGCCGGCTCCAGCGGCACGAACATCACGACAAAGTCGAGGGACTTGAGGTCGTACAGTGCCTGGTACTGCTTCTCCGACAAGCCCTTGATGTGCGCGCGGACCGAGGCCAGGTGACGCTTGAGCGCCGATGCGCGATCCGCGTCGGTCTCGGCCTCGGCGAACGCGCGGTAGTCCGGCAGCGTCATCTTCGAATCCACCACCAGGAAGCGCTCGCCCGGCAGCTTGATCACGACGTCCGGGATCGAAGTGCCCTGGCCCTCGCCACCGCCGACGCCGCCCTGGCGCACGTAATGCTGGTCGCGCAGCAGGCCGGCCTTCTCGAGCACGTCGTCGAGGATGATCTCGCCGAAGTTGCCCTGCGCCTTGCGGTCGCCCTTTAGCGCGAGCGTCAGGTTCTGCGTGTCCTGGCTCAGCGTGTTGTTGAGCTGCGTGAGCAGTCGCACCTGCTCGCCCAGCGCGCTGCGATCGCGCGTCTCATTGACATAGACCTCTTCGACCTTGGTCTGGAATGCGCGGATGCGTTCCTGCAGCGGGCCGAGCAGCTGGCCGAGATTGACCTGGTTCTGCTCGGTGAAGCGCTTGCTCTTTTCCTCCAGCAGATCGTTGGCCAGCGACTTGAACTGGTCGGTCATCTGCTCCCGCGCATCAAGCAGGATGCGCTGCTTCTCCTGTGCCTGCGTGCGCTCCCACTCGAGCATCTGGGTCAGCTCGCGATTTCCGGCGCGGGACTCGGCCAGCTCGGCGAGCAATGCCTCGCGCTGCGTGGCGGCCTCGTGCAGGCGCCCTTCCGCGGCCTGTGCCGCCCGCAGCAGGGACTGCTCGAGCTCCTCGATCCGGCGGCTGCGCTCGTCGAGGTCTTCCTCGGCGCGCAGGCGCAGGTCGGCAAGCCGGTTCTCCTGCGCCTCGACGCGGGTTTCGGCTGCCACCGCGCGCTGGCTCTCGGCCTGCTGGAGTTGCTGCGCCTCGGCCAGCGCCGCATCGATCTTCCGTCGCGCCAGCGCCATCAGCACGATCACCGTTCCGGCCAGGACCACCAGGATCCCGAGCAGGACCAGCACGTAGGGCAGCGGGATGGCGGTGGCTGCAGCGGCAGGCATGGAGGATGGTGCATGCGGACGAGTTTCGAGTCTGCCAGAGCCTCGGCAGGCTCCGTCACGCCCGGGTCATGCCGGAGTCATCCACGCCCGATGGAATCGGCACCTTGCCGACGGAGGGGACTGCCCCTCGCCCTCCGCTTCCATTACGATATTCGCCTATCCGTATACGCGGATGATCCCACGATTCATTTCCGAAGAACCCTGCTCCACCGGAGTTGCCGATGTCCGCCTACCTGTTCACGTCCGAATCCGTCTCCGAAGGTCACCCCGACAAGGTGGCTGACCAGATCTCCGACGCCATCCTCGACGTGATCCTGGCCCAGGACAAGCGCGCCCGCGTGGCCTGCGAGACCCTGGTCAAGACCGGCGTGGCCGTGGTTGCCGGCGAAGTCACCACCTCCGCCTGGGCCGATGTGGAATCCATCGCGCGTCGCGTCATCACCGGCATCGGCTACGACAATTCCGCGGTGGGCTACGACGGCGCGACCTGCGGCGTCCTCAATTTCATCGGCAAGCAGTCGCCCGACATCAACATGGGCGTGGACCGCAAGAAGCCCGAGGAACAGGGCGCCGGCGACCAGGGCCTGATGTTCGGCTTCGCGTGCAACGAGACGCCCGAGCTCATGCCCGCGCCGATCTACTACTCGCACCGCCTGGTCGAGCAGCAGTCCAAGGTGCGCAAGAAGCGCAACTCGCCGTGCGCCTGGCTGCGTCCGGACGCCAAGTCGCAGGTCACGCTGGCCTACGACGGCAACAAGATCATCGGCATCGACGCGGTCGTGCTGTCGACCCAGCACTCGCCGGAGATCAGCCTCAAGAAGCTGCGCGAGGGCGTGATGGAGGAAGTCATCAAGCCCGTCCTGCCGGCCAAGTGGATCAGCAAGAAGACCAAGTT
>CAMLNE010000433.1 GCA_946481265.1 uncultured Panacagrimonas sp.
GTTTCGCCAACATTCATGGCTATCCCATCGGCATCCTGGCCAGCAACGGCGTGATGTTCCCGGAGAGCGCGGTCAAGGGCGCGCACTTCATGGAGATGTGCTGCAAGCGCGACGTGCCGATGCTGTTCCTGGTCGACACGCCCGGCTTCATGGTGGGCACCACGGTGGAGCGCGCCGGCATCGCCAAGCACGGCGCCAAGTTCATGACCGCAATGGCCTCGGCCAACGTGCCCAAGTACACGCTCATCACCGGCGCGTCCTATGCCGCCGCCTACATGGCGATGTGCGGCCGCGGCTTCGCCCCGCACTGCATGATGATGTGGCCGACCGCGCACGCCGGACTGATGGGCCCGGACCAGGCGGCGACCACGCTGTCGATGGTGCGCGAGACCATCCATCAGCGCGAAGGCACGAGCTGGACGCCCGAAGAGCGGACCGCCTACGAGGCGCCGATCCGCCAGGAGTTCACCGACTTCGTGAGCCCTTACAACTACGCGCGCAACCTCTGGTGCGACATGGTCATCGAGCCCACCGAGACCCGCGAGGTGATGGCCCTGCTGCTGGACCTCGCCGGCCGCACCAAGGCCATCCCGACCCGCATGGGCGTGTTCCGCATGTGATGCGGCCGACCCCTACCTGATACCCGACCATGTTCAAGAAAATCCTGATTGCCAACCGCGGCGAAATCGCCTGCCGCATCGCCCGCACCTGCCGCCGCCTGGGCGTGTCCGCGGCCGGCGTTCATTCCACTGCCGACCGTGACAGCCTGCATGTGCGCCAGATCGGCCAGAGCATCGAGATCGGCGGTGCGCCGGCGGCGGAAAGCTACCTGCGCATGGAGCGCGTGATCGAGGCGGCGAAGAGCGTCGGAGCGGAAGCCATCCATCCGGGCTTCGGCTTTCTGGCCGAGAACGCGGCGTTCGCGCGCGCCGTCGAAGCCGCGGGCCTGGTCTTCATCGGCCCCACGCCGGAGGTCATCGACCGGCTCGGCGACAAGGCCATGGCCAAGCGCGAGGCCATCGCAGCCGGCGTGCCGGTGGTGCCGGGCAGCGAGGGCGCCAGCGACGACGCCGCAAGAATCGCACACACCGTGCGCGGCTTGAGCCTGCCGGTGATGCTCAAGGCCGCGGCCGGCGGTGGCGGCAAGGGCATGCGCGCGCTGCACACGCTGGACACGCTGGACGCCGACATCGAGTCGGCGATGCGCGAGGCGAAGAACTCCTTCGGTTCGCCTGCGCTGATCGTCGAGCAGATGATCGAGCGCGCGCGACACATCGAGGTGCAGATCGTCGGAGACGGCAAGGGCAAGGTCATTCACCTGTTCGAGCGCGAGTGCACCCTGCAGCGCCGCCACCAGAAGCTGGTCGAGGAAGCACCCGCAGCGCCGCTGGCACCGGGTGTGCGCGAGCGCCTGCTCGCCGATGCCGTACGCCTCGGCGAGCGCTTGCACTACCGCAACGTCGGCACGGTGGAATTCATCGTGCAGGGGGATCGCTATTACTTCCTCGAGGTGAATCCGCGCCTGCAGGTCGAGCATCCCGTCACCGAGGAAGTGACCGGGCTGGACGTGGTAGAGCTGATGCTGCGCATCGCCTCGGGCGAAGGGCTGGCGCTGAACCAGGGCGACGTGAAGGTCAGCGGCCACGCGGTGGAGACGCGCATCTGCGCCGAGGACGCCCCCGCCAATTTCCTGCCCTCGACGGGCCGGCTCGCGCACGTGAGTTTCCCGGCGCGCGGCGTGCGCGTGGAAACCGGCGTCGATACCGGCAGCGAGGTCACGCCCTGGTACGACCCGATGCTGGCCAAGCTCATCACCCATGCGCCGACGCGCGATCAGGCGATGGACCGCATGCAGCTCGCGCTCGACGAGATGAGCGTGTTCGGCGTCATCACCAATCGCGATTTCCTGAAGCGCCTGCTGGCCCTGCCGGAAACGCGCGATGGCAGCTTCCACACGCGCCTGATCGACGAGCGCATGGCCTCCTGGTCGCTCAAGACGGCGCTGCACGACAACGGCACCCTGGGCATCGCAGCCTACGTCTGGCTGCTGCGCAACCGCGCCGAGCCCGCGGCCGGCGTCTGGTCTGCGGCTGCGCTGACCGGCTGGCAGATGACGGATGCCGGCGACGGCCTGGCGCCGATCCCGGCGCTGCAGCTGCAAAGCGGCGACATCTCTGCGGCCATCCGTTTCGCGCCGCTGGCGGCCGACGGCAGCCTGCGCCTGGCGGTGGACGATGCGCCCATGGAACTGAACCTGCGCCCGCTGGGTGACGACCGCTATCTCGCCATCCTCGGCAGCCGGCGCCTGAACGTCCGCGCGATCCAGGACGGCAGCACCGTTCACGTGCAGGACGATGCCGGCACGCACGCCTTCGAGGCGCTGCCTTACTTGAGCTACATCAGCGCCAGCAGCGAGGCCAGCGGCGAACTACGGGCGCCGATGATGGGCATGATTCTCAAGGTCAACGTCAAGAGCGGCGACGCGGTGAAAGCCGGCGACGTGGTCGCGATTCTCGAATCCATGAAGATGGAAATGCGCATCTGCGCCGAGGCCGATGGCGTGGTCGAGTCCACGCACTGCACAGAAGGACAGACGGTGGAGCGGAACGCCGTGGTGGTGCGCATCGGAAAGGCTGCCTGAGAACACACCATGAACAACTTTGAAACGATCAAGCTGAGCATCGACGAGGCCGGTGTCGCGCGCCTCACGCTCTCTCGCCCGGAGGTCCACAACGCGCTCAACCAGCTCCTGTTCGCCGAGCTTTCAGAGGCGCTCGATACCATCGAATGCGATCCTAGTGTGCGCGTGCTGGTGCTTTCCGGCGAAGGCGAGAGCTTCTGCGCCGGCGGCGACTTCCGCTGGCAGCAGAGCCAGCGCGATCAGCCGCGCGCGCAGCGCATCCGCAAC
>CAMLNE010000434.1 GCA_946481265.1 uncultured Panacagrimonas sp.
GGATCCTGATGGCCGCGTTGGCGGCTGCACTGACCGGCGGTTGCGGCGCGAACGCTGCCGGTGATTCTCCCACCGCAACGCCTGCGCCATCGTCTTCCCCTGCGCTGGTCGCGCAGGGCAAGCAGATCTTCCGTTTCGAAACCTTCGGCGACGAACAGCTATGGACCGACACGCTGGCGCTGCATACGGTCGTCGAGACCAGCGTCGATCCCACCACTGCGCTCAAGGTCGGCTTGAAGGTCGATGCCGATGCGCTACCGCCGGGGATACTGGAATCCGTGGACCTCAAGAGCCCGGCGACCACCGTCGCGCTGCTCAAGTTGAACGCCGTCGTCGGGTTAAGGGCCACGGTCGATGCGGACAATCACATCACCCGGCTGGGTGTGACCTGCGCCCTGTGCCATTCGACCGTCGACGACTCGGTGCAGGCGGGCATCGGCCGGCGCCTGGACGGCTGGCCGAACCGGGATCTCGACGTGGGCGCGATCATCGCGCTGTCGCCGAACCTGCCCGCCGACAAGAAGGCGGTCTACACCAGTTGGGGGCCGGGCAAGTACGACCCGCGCTACAACATCGATGGCAAGAACACGCCGCTGGTGCTGCCGCCGGCCTACGGGCTGGCGCACATCCGCAACGAGACCTATACCGCGGAAGGCCCGATCTCGTACTGGAATGCCTACGTTGCCGTGACCCAGATGGGCGGGCAGGGTGATTTCCACGACGATGCGCTGAACATCCACATCGACCACGACCCGGACCTGGTCACGGACAAGCTGCCCGCGTTGCGCGCCTACCAGCACAGTCTGGCGGCGCCCGCGCCGCCGGCCGGCAGTTTCGACCGCATGGCCGCCAACCGTGGCCGCGCGGCCTTCGGCCGCAACTGCATGGGATGCCACGTCGGTGCGACGGGGACGGACAACAACGGCGGCAAGCTGCACGCGCCGGAGGAGACCGGCATGGATGGCGCCTATGCCGCCCGCACGAAGAACAAGGCGTACCGGACCACGCCCTTGCGCGCACTGTGGCAGCACCCGCCTTATTTCCACGACGGAAGCGCAGCCACGCTTCCCGACGTGGTCGCGCATTACAACCGCCAGCTCGAACTGGGCCTGGCGGAGAATGAGCAGCGCGACCTGGTCGAATATCTGAAATCCCTGTAACCCGGCCTCTGGACGCAGAGGAGACCGGGGTTGCGATCGAAGGACAGTCTGCGGCGTTCTTGCGGATCGGAAAGCGGGCAAAAACATGTCGGCTTGAATCGTCGGGAGGCATGAGTTGCGGGAAGCATGTCTTCCCCGCCGCATGCCTTCACGGCTCGCACAGTCCCTGTTCGTCGCCCTCAACCGGCCTTCGTCGGAAAGCCCTTGGCGACGGGAGCCGGGCTGGCTAACAGTGGCCAACCCCGAAACAGGGATTCGCCATGCACCGCTTCCTCCTGCTTGCTTTGCTGTCCTGCACCGCCGTCGCATCCGCCGCCGAGCCGCCAATGCGCGAAGCGCCGATCCATCTCACGCCTGGCGCCGCGCCCGCATCGCCGGAGCTGGTGGCGACGCTGGCCGAGAAGGACAGGCAGTTGTTCGATGCGGTGTTCGGCTGCAAGCCGGAGCTCTTGAAAACGCTGGTGGCGGAGGACTTCGAGTTCTTCCACGACAAGCACGGGCTGACCACGCAATCCGGTGCGCAGTTCGTCAAGGACATCACGGGCATGTGCGCGCGGCAGGCGGCCGGTACCGATTTCCGCGCGCGCCGGGAGCTGGTGCCGGGCAGCATGACCGTCCATGTCATCGGCAACTACGGCGCGATGCAGATGGGCACGCACCGCTTCTTCGCGTTGCGATCCGGCGAACCGGACCGTCTCACCGAAACCGGAAAGTTCATCGACCTGTGGAAGCGTGAGGGCGATGCGTGGAAGCTGGCGCGCGTGATCAGCTACGACCACCAGCTGGCGGAATGAGCCGCGCGAGCGGCCCGGAGTTCCCTTGCATTGAAGTTGCGGATGGAAGGGCGGAAAGCGATCGATGGCCGGCGCCGCCAGTCAGTTGTGTCCGTGCCGCTTCTCGGGCGGATTCTCGCGTGGATACCCTCCGGGTCGTCGCCCGAGCGAACGAGTGGGCGACCACGAGCCTGGACGTGCCTGGCAGCTCGCCCGCTTGCGCCTCAGAGCGACATGCCAGGCTGCCAGCCGCTGTCCGCGAAAAATGCCTTCGGATCGGCCATGCGCAGGATTTCGCCGACCGCGCGTCGCTTGTCCGGCGCATTGCGGTAGTAGGCCTTCACGATTCGATAGCCCACCCAATAGCCGAGATCGCCGGGCGTCTCCGCGGTGGCGTTGTCGAGCCATCGCGACAGGTCTGTGCCGTCCATGTCGGCGACGAACGCGGTCTCAATCTGTTTTTCGCGGCCACGGGTGAGCGGCCCGAAATGGGAATACGCGACCTCGCCGGAGATCAGTTCGGCGATGAACTCGGCGGCGCCCTCGGCCAGAGAACGCTCGAGCACGGTCGGCTGCTCCAGCGCCGCGGTTTCCGCTGCGAGTTGCACATGGGCGTACTCGTGCGCGATCACGTGCACGAACCGGTCCTCTACGTCGGGATTCATCCACTTCACCGCGCACAGGGCTTCCAGTCCGATCTGCAGGCCGGTGTCGGGATAGCCGATGCCCACGGGTTTGCCGCGGCCCACGGCGATGGTTACCGGTGGCATGCGCGCTTCCGGGTACAGCGTGCGCAAACGGTCCAGGGCCAGCGTCAGGCGCTCGCGCACCTGCGGCAGCACGCGCATGCAGCGCCTGGCTTCCACGTACATTTCGGGCTTGCTTTCGAGGGTTTC
>CAMLNE010000435.1 GCA_946481265.1 uncultured Panacagrimonas sp.
GGGGAGCGCAGCTCGCTCGACCGCCAGATCACCGAGATGGAGCGCACCGAGCGCGAACTGCTGCCGCTGATGCTGCGCATGGTCGAGGGCCTGGAGAAATTCATCGCACTGGACCTGCCGTATCTCGCCACTGAGCGCCGCGAGCGCTTGGAGACGCTCAGGAAGCTGATGTCCGATCCCGAGGCGAACAACGCGGAGAAGTTCAAGCGCATTCTGGAAGCCTGGCAGATCGAAGCGGAATACGGGCGTTCGCTCGGCAGTGAGCGTGCCGAGGTGGAAGGCCGCACCGTCGATGTCCTGCGCCTGGGCCGTACGGCGCTGTATTACCTGTCGGCCGACGGCAAGCAGGCCGGCACCTGGAACAGCGTCAGCGGGACCTGGGAGGCGCTGCCGCACGAGTACGTCTCGCAGGTCCGGCATGGCCTGCGCATGGCGCGGGAAACGGCAGCGCCGGACCTGCTGAGATTGCCCGTCGCCGCCGCGACCGGAGCCGCACCATGAGGCCTAGCCCCCCACTCTGGCGCGCGATCGTCGCAGCCTCGTTGATGCTCGGCGCGAGCACGCTGCACGCACAGGCACCCGCGCCCTCGCAGAAAGGCATGGATGAGCTGCTCAAGCAGATCCGCCAGGGGACGCAGGAAACGGCCAAGCTCAATGCCGAGCGCGAGCAGCGTTTCCTGCGCAACAGGAACGAACAGGCCGCGCTGCTGGCCAAGGCCGAGGCGGATCGGGCTGCGGCCAGCGCGCGCGCCGACCAGGCCAAGGCGAAATTCGCCGCCGGTCAGGCCGAGATTGCCGAACTCAAGAAACGCCTGACCGAGCGTCTCGGCGACAGCGGGCAGATGTATGCGGCGATCGCGCAGTCCGCCGGCGAATTCCGCAGCCAGATTGCGAACTCGCTGGTATCGGCGCAGTTCCCGGACCGCGCCGAGTTCCTGGACCGCATCTCCCAGGCAGGCGAAGTTCCGGGCGTGGACGATCTGGAAAACCTCTGGTTCCTGTATGCACAGGAGGCCGCAGAAGGCGGGCGGGTGGTGCGCTTCGAGGCCGAGGTGCTCGATGCACTCGGCGAGAAATCGAAGGCCGAAGTGATTCGCGTGGGCCAGTTCACCGCGCTGACGGCGGCCGGTTATCTGACCCTTCAAGCGGAGGGCGCGGCACTGGCCCTTCTGCCGCGACAGCCGGAGGGCCAGTCCGGGTTGGCCCAGGATTTCAGCGAGGCGAAGGAAGGACTGCAATCAGTGCTGATCGACCCCTCGCGCGGCGACCTGCTGCGCAAGATCGCCGAGCGACCTACCACGATGGAGCGCATCCACCAGGGAGGTGAGGTGGGCTACGTGATCATCGCCATCGGCATCATCGGCGCGGTGCTGGCGATCTACCAGTTCGTGTACCTACTGCTGGTCGGCGTGCGGGTGCAGCGTCAACTGGGCAACGTGACGCAGCCGCAGCAGGACAATCCGCTGGGTCGTATCCTGGCCAGCCTCAAGGGCGACACCACGCAGGACCCCGAGGTGCTGGAGACGCGCCTGTCCGAGGCCGTGCTGCGCGAAACGCCCAAGCTCGAGCGCTTCCAGTCGTTGCTGCGCATGATCGTCGCTGCCGGTCCGCTGCTGGGCCTGCTGGGCACCGTGATTGGCATGATCATCACCTTCCAGGTCATCACCGAGGTTGGCGCGGGCGATCCCAAGCTGATGGCCGGCGGCATCTCGCAGGCCATGATCGCCACGGTGCTGGGGCTGATCATCGCCATCCCGCTGCTGTTCGTGAACAGCTTCCTGATGACCCGCTCGCGCAGCATCACGCAGATTCTCGACGAGCAGGCCGCCGGCCTGCTGGCGCAGCGACTCGAAGCGGTGGGCGGGCGAGGCCATGCTTGAGCTGATCGTCCAGTCGTTTTCCGTCCAGTACGACACGCTCGGCGATTTCCTCGATGCGGGCGGCTGGGTGACGCGCTGGATTCTCGCCGCCTGCGCGGTCCTGCTCGCCGTCGTGTTCGAGCGCACCTGGTATCTGTGGCGCATCTACCCGCGCGTGCGCGCCGCGACGCTGGCGCAGTGGAACGCGCGCAGCGAGCGCCACTCCTGGGCGGCGCACCGCATCCGCACGGCGCTGATCAGCCAGCTGCGCATGGGCCTGGAATCGGGCCTGCCGATCATCAAGGTGATGGTGCCCATGGCGCCGTTGCTGGGCTTGCTGGGTACCGTGATGGGCATGCTGCAGGTGTTCGACGCGATGGCGTTCTCCAAGGGCGGCGACACGCGCGCCATGGCCGACGGTATCTCGCACGCCATGATCGCGACGATGGCGGGGCTGGTGGTCAGTGTCATCGGCCTGTTCTTCGCCAATCTGTTCGACTCGCGGGTGCGCGTGGAGTCCGAACGCCTGAATGATCTGATCGCGCCGGGATAGATAGCCACATGAAATTCCGCCGCCACAATCCGCCGCCCGAAGACACCGGCATCGACCTCGCGCCGATGCTCGACTTCGTGATGAACCTGCTGATCTTCTTCATCATCGCCGCCGCGTTCGTGCAGGAATCGGGCATCCGCGTGAACAAGCCCGCGGCCAAGACCGCGCAGCAGGAAGACAAGACCAGCATCTTCGTGGCCATCTCCGCGCAGAACGAGATCTGGATCAACCGCGAGCACGTCGACATCCGCCGCCTGCGCACGGAGATCGAGCGCATGCGCCGCGACAAGCCCAAGGCCGTGGTCGTGATCCAGGCCGATCAGGACGCGCGCGCGGGCCTGATGGTGGAGGCGATGGACCAGGCGCGGCTGGCCGGCGTGCCGGACGTGT
>CAMLNE010000436.1 GCA_946481265.1 uncultured Panacagrimonas sp.
TCCGCTGCGTGTTCAGAGGTGGTGAACGGGCTACGCCGGACGGCCGCGGAGCGCTGAACTACTCGACCCGCCGCCCTGTCGGGGTCGTCGGTGTGATCTGTCCCTGGAACCTTCCGCTGCTGCTGATGACGTGGAAGGTCGGCCCGGCGTTGGCCTGTGGCAACACCGTCGTGGTGAAGCCGTCCGAGGAGACTCCGCAGACGGCAGCTCTCCTGGGCGAGGTCATGAACGCGGTCGGTGTCCCAAAAGGCGTCTATAACGTGGTCCACGGATTTGGCCCTGGGTCCGCCGGCGAATTCGTGACTACCCACCCTCGGGTGAATGCCATCACGTTCACCGGCGAGACCCGTACTGGGGAGGCCATCATGAAGGCGGCCTCAGCGGGCTCGCGACCGGTCTCTCTCGAGATGGGCGGAAAGAACGCTGCCGTCGTTTTCGCCGACTGTGACCTGGACGCTGCAATCGAAGGAACAATCCGGTCCTGCTTCGCGAACACCGGTCAGGTGTGTCTGGGGACTGAGCGGATCTACGTCGAGCGTTCGCTGTTTGAGCGCTTCGTAGAGCGACTTCGCATGGGAGCAGAGGCGCTTGTGATGGGGCGGCCGGAAGAGGCGGACACCACCATGGGACCGCTGATCTCGATGGAGCACCGCGAGAAGGTGCTCGGCTACTACGGTAAGGCGGTTGCCGAAGGCGCCACGGTGGTGACCGGCGGTGGAATCCCGGCCATGAGCGGAGAGCTATCGGCTGGCGCGTGGGTCCAACCCACCATTTGGACGGGGCTTGGCGACGACTCAAGTGTCGCTCGCGAGGAGATCTTCGGCCCCTGCACGCTCGTGATGCCGTTCGACAGCGAAGAAGAAGCGATCCAGCGCACCAACAATAGCCCTTACGGACTGGCCTGTTCGGTTTGGACCCGTGATGTTGCGCGCGCGCACCGCGTCGCGGGCGCCATCGATGCAGGCATCGTGTGGGTCAATAGCTGGTTCCTCCGCGATCTGCGCACCCCCTTTGGCGGATCCAAGCAGTCCGGCATCGGACGCGAAGGCGGTGTTCACTCTCTTGAGTTCTACACCGAGCTCAAGAACGTATGCGTCAAGCTCTGAGGCTCTTCATGGACCAAGCGCAGATCAATCTGCTCGGTGAAGGTCTCCATGCCGCGATGACCGAGCGGGAGGTCGTCCGGCCGCTGACCGCGGTATATCCGAACTTGTCGATCGTCGACGCGTATCGCATCCAGCGTCGGACGGTAAACCTTCGCGTCGACAAGGGTGCACGAATCGTCGGAAAGAAGATCGGCGTCACCAGCCAGGCCGTGATGAACATGCTGGGAGTAGATCAGCCGGATTTCGGCTATCTGCTGGACGACATGATCTACAACGAAGGTGACGTGGTCCCGATGTCCCGCCTCATCCAGCCCAAAGCAGAAGGCGAGATCGCTTTCGTCATGAAGCGTGACCTGACGGGGCCAGGCGTCACGGTTTCGGATGTGATGGCCGCCACCGAAGGCGTCATGGCGTGTTTCGAGATTGTCGACTCTCGGATACAGGACTGGAAGATCAAGATTCAGGACACGGTTGCGGACAACGCATCCTGCGGTGTCTTTGTGCTGGGCGATCAGTTGGTCGATCCGCGCAGGATCGATCTCACGACCTGCGGAATGGTCGTCGAAAAGAACGGCGAAATCGTGGGCACCGGAGCGGGCGCTGCCACGATGCGGTCGCCGGCGAATGCAGTCGCATGGCTCGCCAACGTGCTCGGACCTCTCGGCATTTCTCTCAAAGCGGGAGAGATCGTTCTTTCGGGTGCGCTGGCTGCCATGTTTCCCATTGCGACCGGAGATCACCTGCGCATGGACATTGGCGGTATCGGCGGATGCTCGGTGCGATTTTCCTGAAGGCGCCGACGTGAATCCGACCAACCGACAGGAGTCCTTGAGCCAGCCCGGGCGCGTCGACTCATCCATCTGCAATTCAGAGGGGCCAAGCATGAAAAAGATTCGTTGTGCGGTGATCGGACCCGGCAACATCGGTACGGATCTGCTCTACAAGCTGCAGCGCAGCTCGTACCTAGAGCCGGTGTGGATGGTCGGAGTCGACAGCACGTCCGAGGGGCTGGCGCACGCCAAAGCGATGGGCATCAAGACGACTTCAGATGGCGTCGACGGATTGCTTCCGCATGTTAAAAACGACGACATTCGGATCGCCTTCGACGCAACCAGCGCCTATGCGCATGCGGAGAACAGCAGCAAGCTGACAGCCGCGGGCGTGATGATGCTGGACCTGACACCCGCCGCCATCGGCCCCTACTGCGTGCCTCCGGTAAACCTGGAGCAGCATCTCGGCAGCGGTGGCCTGAATCTGAACATGGTGACCTGCGGCGGACAGGCGACCATACCGATGGTCTACGCCGTCTCCCGTGTGCAGCCTGTCTCGTACGGCGAGATCGTGGCGACGGTAGCGAGTCGCAGCGCCGGGCCCGGAACGCGCAAGAACATCGATGAGTTCACTCGCACGACGGCGGGCGCTGTCGCGAAGATCGGCGGAGCCAGAGAAGGCAAGGCGATCATCATCCTGAATCCGGCAGAGCCACCGCTGATCATGCGGGACACGGTTCACTGCCTCACTGAGGACGCCCCCAAGGTAAAGGAGATCGAAGCCTCTGTCTTGGCGATGGTCGGCGAAGTCCAGAAGTACGTGCCGGGCTATCGCTTGGTGAATGGACCGATTGTCGACGGCAAGCGCGTATCGATCTTTCTCGAGGTCGGCGGCCTCGGCGACTACCTGCCGAAGTATGCCGG
>CAMLNE010000437.1 GCA_946481265.1 uncultured Panacagrimonas sp.
ATCCACGACCGGCGCGGATGTCTCCAGGCGGCTCGACGAGCTCAGGCGGCTGCGCGATCGGGGTCAGATCAGCGAGGACGAGTACCAGGCACAGCGCCAGCGCATCCTGTCCGACCTGTAGCGACGAGGCTCGAAAGCGGGAGTGACCGCCCGCTCAGCGGCGTCGCGCCTCGCTGCGCACCGAGCGCGCGGCGCGTCCATGCCAGCGCCGGAACGACCGGCTGAACGCGCTGAGTTCCGAATAGCCCAGGATCTCGGCGATCTCGCCCAGGCCCAGCTGCGAATGGCGCAGATATTTCATCGCCAGGTCGGCGCGCACGCGGTCCTTGATGTCGCGGAAGCGCTGACCGCTGGCGTCGAGCCGGTGCTGCAGCGTGCGCACCGGCATGCCCAGTGACTGCGCCACGTCGCGCAGCGTGCAGGGCGCGAAGGGCAGCACCGCGCGCACCACGCTCTCCACCCGCGCGCCGAGGTTTGCACTGCTGGCGTCATCGCTGCGGCGCAGCAGCGCGCCCACCAGCGCATGGGTGCGTGCCGCACCGGTGGACAGCGGTGCGCGCAGGACGGCGCTCTCGATGAACATCGCGTTGCGGTCGCGGTTGAACCCCACGTTGCGGCCGTACAGCGCATGGTGGTCGGACAGGTCCGGCGGCGCGGCGTGACGGAACTCCACGCTTTGCGGCTGCCAGTAGTGCAGGCCGGTCTGGCGACGCACCTCCTGCACGCACACGGCGAGGGAGAACTCGGCCATCTGCACCTCGCTGTCGGCCTGGCCGCTGGTGGACGACCAGCACACGATCATGCCCTCGCGGGTCTTCTCCATCGCCATCGTGGCCACGCTGGTGTAGATGTCGAAGTTCTGCGCGAGGTCGTCGAACATCTGCTCGAGCGTCGGCGCACTGCGCAGCAGCACCCACAGCGGTCCGAGCACCGCCGCCATCTGCGTGCTGCTGCCCAGGCGCAGGCCGAAGGTCGGGCAGCGGCACATCTGGGCGGCGCATTCGAGGAAGGCGTAGGCGGCCCGCCCGGGCAACGGAATGTCGGGGTCGCGCAGTGCCTCCGCCGGTACGCCGGCGCGGCGCGCCACCGCCAGCGGCTTGCCGCCGAGCGCGCTGATCAGATCGTCGGCGCCGGCCAGCAGCGCGCTACGGACGAAGTTTCCCGACATGGGCAGGGCCTCCCAAGGCTGCGTTCAATGTCAAAAATGTTGCATCTGATGTCAAGACTAAATTGGGGGGCGGGCGCATGATGCAAGGCATGAGCGGGCCACCCATAGGCCGGCGAGCGGTTCCATATCGATGGAGGAAGGAAACATGACGCAAGGCAAGTCCAGCACGCCCACGGTTCTCGTTCTCGGCGCCGGCATGTCGGGCATCCTGGCCGGCATCAAGCTCAAGGAAGAGGGTATCGAGTCCTTCGAGATCCTCGAGATGGGCGACAGCGTCGGCGGCACCTGGCGCGACAACACCTATCCCGGCCTGTCCTGCGACGTTCCCGCGCATAGCTACGACTACACCTTCGAGCCGAACTGGCGCTGGAAGTCGACCTACGCGGAAGGGGCGGAGATCCACGCCTACTTCAAGCACTGCGCCGACAAGTACGGCGTCACGCCGCACGTGCGCTTCGGCACCCGCATCAGCTCGGTGGTGCGCGAGAACGGCCTGTGGACCGTGATCAGCACCGACGGCATGAAGCGCCAGGCGCAGATCGTCATCAACTGCCTGGGCGTGCTGGTGCATCCCATGGATCCGGACATCGAGGGCCTGACCCGCTTTGAAGGTGCGCGCTTCCACAGTGCGCGCTGGGATCACTCGGTGCCGCTCGACGGCAAGCGCGTCGGCGTCATCGGCACCGGCTCCACCGCCACGCAGATCATCTGCGCGCTGGCCGACAAGACGGCGAAGCTGGAGATGTACCAGCGCACCGCGCAATGGGTCTGCCCGAACTTCGACACGAAGCGTCCCGAATGGCTGCGCCAGCTGCACCGCGCGGTGCCGAAGGTGTCGTGGGCGGCCGGCCGCATCCAGAACTGGATTCTCGAGAGCACGTTCTGCCAGGCGGTGATCGGCAACCAGACGATGAAGAATCTGCTGGAGAAGCTGTGCCGACGGCACCTGGCCAAGGTCCGGGATCCGGACCTGCGCGAGAAGCTCACGCCCAAGTTCGAGCTGGGCTGCCGCCGCCTGATCTTCTCCGACCACTTCTACGACGCTATCCAGAAGCCGGGTGTGTCACTGGTCACCGAGGGCATCCAGCGCATCGAGCCCAAGGGCATCCGCACGAAGGACGGCGAGCTGCACGAGCTCGACGTGATCGTCACCGCCACCGGCTTCCACGCGCTGGACTACACGCGCAACCTGGTCATCCGGAACGAGCACGGGCAGAGCCTGGGCGATGTCTGGTCCGAAGGCGCGCAGGCGCTGCGTTCCGTCGCGGTCGCGGGCTTCCCCAACTTCTTCATGCTGATCGGCCCGCACAGCCCCATCGGCAACTTCTCGCTGACGGGCATCTCCGAGATCCAGATGCGCTACATCATGAGCTTCATCCGCATGATCAAGCGCGGCGAGGTCAAGGCGGTCAATCCCAAGCTGGAAGCCCAGAACCGCTACAACAATCACCTCGGCGAAGGCTTCAAGAAGACCCAGTGGGTCACGGGCTGCTCCAGCTGGTACCTCGACAAGAACGGCCGCAACTCGATCCTGTGGCCGAGCTTCACGTTCACGTTCCGGCGCCGCGTCGCGCGGTTCCGCCCCGCCGAGTACCGGATGCGCATGGCGCGCCATCCGCGGGTGCGGCTC
>CAMLNE010000438.1 GCA_946481265.1 uncultured Panacagrimonas sp.
TTTTCTTCTGCCGTGGATGTATCGGGCCTGCGCAACAGCGGAATGCTGGTCGTGCGCGAGGCTCAGGACGTGCTAGCCGAGCGGACCTTCATCGTTATCGGTGTGGCCCGTGGTGGGACCACCATGGTGGCCACGGCGCTCCATGAAATGGGCGTGCATATGGGCGACCGGCTTTCAGCGGTCCATGAGGATCTTGAAGTATGCGGGCCGATGGAGGCCGACGACGTCGCTGGCCTGCGCGAGGTGATCGCCCGGCGCGACGCCGCTTACCCTAAGTGGGGCTTCAAGCGGCCTGGTGCGAGTAGCTACATCCGCAAGTTCGAAAGCGAATTCCGCAATCCGAACTACCTGATCGTGTTCCGCGACATTCTGGCGCTGACCAATCGGAATCGGCTCTCGGTGGGACAGGATGCGCTCGCCGGTATATGCATGGCGGCGCGACAGTATGTGAGCCTAGCGGAGCTATCCGCCGCGCTCGACGCCCCCACGCTCCTGATTTCCTACGAAAAGGCACTGCTTGATCCCGCCGCTTTCGCCGCTGGGCTAGCGACGTTCGCCGGAGTCGACGACATCGCGAGGATTGGGCGTGCACGGGCCGCGGTCGATCCGGGCAACGATGCTTACCTCGAAGAGTCGCGATCCCGCCGCGGGCTCGGCCGCCTCGATGGAGTGAGCGGACGCCGAATTCTTGGATGGGCGTCGATCCAGGGGGCACATGAGCCGGTTGACGTACGTTTGGTGATCAATGGCAGGGAGGTCGCGATCGTGCGTGCCGACCGGCCGCGCGCCGACCTTACCCGCTACCAGCCCGAAGGAAAGTGTGCGTTCGAGCACATATTGCCTCCAGACCTGAGTTTGTCGCCGGGTGATCTCCTTGCGGCGCGGATCGTTGGCGAGATCCGCGACTTGGGGAACAGTCCGCTGACGATTCGCGTGCCGAGCCCAAGACCAGCCGTAGCGTCCGCTCGCACGCCGACTGCTCCGCCGTCGACAGGGCCCACGGGAGCCGGAGAATGAGCGCGGCCCTCCGCGGGCATGAGGGTCGAGGCTCGATGCTGAAACGATGGCTACTTCGCCTCCGGGGCCTGGCCGCGCTCAGCACACTGGATATGCGTCCACTACGTCCTAAGCCGGTGGCACTGGCGGGCGCTATTGGTGATGCCTCGGGTGGTTGGACAGCGATCGATGATGATCCGCAGCTACTGCTGCAGTTCTCATCACGGTTGCCCCGAGGTCTGTGCAGCGTGCGTCTTCAGGTACGGCATGCCGAACAACTGGTACAGCCACGTTTCTACTTCGATTGTGGGACCGGCTTTTCACAGGAGCGCTCGATCGGCTGGACGCTGCGTACAGGCCAGAGTTTCCGTGCCCAGATCTACATCCCATTGTCAATCAGCCGCGTGAGGTTCGACCCTTGCGAGGCGGGCGGTGGCTTCAAGGTGGACTGTCTCGAATTCTCCTCTGCCGGACTATTCGCGACCGTGGGATATGTCTTGCGGGAACGGCTAAGAAGCCTGCTTGCAGGCCATAGTTGGAGCTCGTGGCTGAACCGGTGGTTGCATCTGAAATCGGACCTTGACTATGCCCAGTTCCTCACGCAAATCGAGCCGGAATTGGAGATGGTGCGGCCGGCAGTGCTGGCGCATATCGGCCGGCTGGGCACACGACCGCTCATCTCGGTGCTGATGCCGACCTGGAATACGCCGGGTGCGCTGCTGGACAGCACGATCGAGTCAGTACTCGCACAGGTCTACCCGCACTGGGAGCTGTGCATCGTCGACGATGGATCGGACGATGCCGGTTTGCCGCCGCGGCTGCGTCGCTGGGCGCAGCGTGAACCGCGCATCCGTTTGGTGATCGAGCCGCGCAATGCCGGGATCTCTGCGGCAAGCAACCGCGCCCTGGAGCTCGCACAGGGCGAGTGGGTCTGCTTCCTCGATCATGACGATGAACTGGCGCCACTGGCCCTCTATCACCTCGCTGCGGAGATCGACCGCGATCCTGCGCTGGAGATGATCTATACCGACGAAGACAAGATTGACGCTAATGGCAATCGCTTTCAGCCCCACCTCAAGCCGGCCTGGAACCCGGAACTGCTGGAAGCGCAGAACTACATCACCCACCTGGTGGCCTATCGTCGCGAGCGGGTGCGCGCGCTCGGTGGCCTGCGTAGCGTGTGTGACGGCAGCCAGGACCATGACCTGGCACTGCGTCTGAGCGCAGGAATTGAACCACGCTCGATCCGCCATGTGCCGGTCATCCTGTATCACTGGCGCTGCCTGCCAGGCTCTACGGCCCTGAGTCGCACCGAAAAATCTTATCCGCATCAGGCAGGCCTGCGTGCATTACGCGACCACGTAGCTTCGGAGCCCGGTGTGCAGGTGTACGACGGCCGCCTTCCACTTACCTATCGTGTCACCCGGCCGCTGCCCGAGCCGATACCGAAGGTGACGGTGATCGTGCCCACGCGCGACGGCTATCAGCACCTGCGCCGCTGCGTACAGAGCCTGATGGAGAAAACCAAATACGCCAACTTCGAGCTGCTGATCGTCGATAACCAGAGTCAGGATACCCAAACCCTGGAATGGCTCGAACAGCAGCGCGCCGATCCGCGCATCCGGGTGGTGGCCTACGACGCGCCATTCAATTTTTCCGCCATCAACAACTTCGCGGTACGCCAGACTGATGCGCCCGTCCTGGTCCTGCTCAACGATGACACCGAGGTTATCGCGCCGGACTGGCTCACCGAGATGGTGTCGCTGGTGGTGCGTCCTGACGTGGGGGCTGTCGGCGCCAAG
>CAMLNE010000439.1 GCA_946481265.1 uncultured Panacagrimonas sp.
CTGAAGGGCGAGGAACTGAAGATCGCCGAAAGCGCGATCCGCGACATCGTGCGCTACTACACGCGCGAATCCGGCGTACGCAATCTCGAACGCGAAATCGCGCGCATCGCCCGCAAGGTGGTGAAGGAGATCGCGCTCAAGGGGCCGCAGCCGAAGGACAAGGTGGTCAGGACGGTCAACGTCACCTCCAAGAACCTCGACAAGTATCTGGGCGTGCAGCGCTTCGATTTTGGCCGTGCAGAAGCCGAGAACGAGGTCGGCCTGGTCACCGGCCTGGCCTGGACCGAAGTCGGCGGCGACCTGCTGCAGATCGAATCCACTCTCGTCCCGGGCAAGGGCCAGCTGATCCTGACAGGCCAGCTGGGCGATGTGATGAAGGAATCCGCATCGGCCGCGCTGTCGGTGGTGCGCGCGCGAACCGAGCGGCTGGGCATCGACCTGGACTTCCTGCAGAAGCTCGATGTGCACGTACACGTGCCGGACGGTGCCACGCCCAAGGACGGTCCGAGCGCGGGCGCCGCCATGACCACCGCGCTGGTCTCCACCTTGACCAAGATCCCGGTGCGCAGCGATGTGGCCATGACCGGAGAAATCACCCTGCGCGGCCGGATTACTGCGATCGGCGGTCTCAAGGAAAAGCTGCTGGCCGCGCTGCGTGGCGGGATCAAGACCGTGATCATCCCGGACGAAAACCGCAAGGACCTGGCCGACATTCCCAAGAACGTGACCTCGCAGATGCGGATCGTGCCGGTGAAGTGGATCGACGAAGTGCTCGATCTGGCGCTGGAGCGGCCGCTGACCCCGAAGGTCGTCAGCGAGGGGCTGGAGGATGCCGTGCGCGAGGTGGAGCAGCCACCGGTGGATCAGTCCGTAGTCAAGCCGCCGGAGAAGCGGCCGGGCGCGCGCCACTAGGCTACTTGGACGGCCTGCAGCAACGCGCGCCGTCCATAGCGCGCTTCGTGCGCACGAGGCCCGGGTCAACCTTGACATGTTGGCCGTGCAGAAGCGGGCAGGCCCGGTCGCGATATCATTGCGCAGCGGGTGCTTAGCTCAGCGGTAGAGCGTCTCCCTTACAAGGAGAGGGTCGGGGGTTCGATCCCCTCAGCACCCACCATCGTGCAAGTCATGGATTCCTAGCGTGCGCGGTACCGAGGCCCGCTGCGGCGGGCCGGATTTTCGTCGCGACGGCGGCATCCACGCGGCGCCCTCAGCACCCACCATCGCGCAAGCTGCTCATTCAGCATGCGCGATAACCCACGCGGCGCCCCGCCACGTAGCGCCAGGGCCGTTGAAGGGTTGGAATACAGAAGATGCTTGCGGCCGCGCCGACGCGTCTTGTATGATTTCGCGCTTTCGCGGAGCGGTAGTTCAGTCGGTTAGAATGCTGGCCTGTCACGCCGGAGGTCGCGGGTTCGAGTCCCGTCCGCTCCGCCAGTCGTTTCGTCGAACCCCTGCTCCGGCAGGGGTTTTGCGTTTCAGGGGGTGCGCCGACCCCAGCAAGTGCCGTGTCGCCCAGCGTGCTCCCCGCGGGCGTCGGCCGCCCACGCGCTACACTGCGCCGCTTCGCTACGCCCCTCCAGCCCTTACCAGACCTCACCATGCTGCAGAAACTCCGCGAAAAGTCCTCCGGCTGGATCGCCACGGTCATTCTTGGCCTGTTGTGCGTGCCGTTCGCCTTCTTTGGCATGGAGCAGTACCTGTTCCAGCGCAATGCCAACTTCGCGGCCAAGATCGAAGCGCCGCCAACGTGGTGGCCTTCGGCCCCGGCGGTGTGGCCGGTGACGATGCTCTGGCAGCGCGCCGAAATCGACGCCGACGAATTCCGCACCGTGTACGAGCAGCAGCGCCAGCAGCAGCGGCAGGCGGAAGGCGAGGGATTCGATCCGCGCGCGTTCGAGAGCGCCGACAACAAGCGCCGCATCCTGGAAGGCCTGATCGATCGGCGTGTGATGCGCATGATGGCCGAACGCGACGGCGTGGTGATCGATGACGGACTGCTGCGCGAGACCATCCAGTCGGTGCCCGCGTTCCAGGTTGGCGGCAAGTTCGACCCGCAGACCTACCAGCTCGCGCTGAGTTCGCAGAACCAGAGCCCGCGCCAGTTCGAGCAGATCGTGCGCGACGACCTGCTGCAGACGGTGATCCCGCGCGGGGTCGCCGATTCGGCGTTCGTGACCAAATCCGAAATGGACCGTCTGCTCAAGCTCATTGGCGAAACCCGCAGCGTCAGCTACGTGGCGATGTCAGGTCCTGCGCCCGACGACGCGCCGGTGCCCGACGCGGAAATCCAGCGCTGGTACCAGCAGCATGCCGCGCAGTTCCGCGCGCCCGAGTCGGTGACTCTCGAGGTGTTGGATATCGACAGCAGCAAGCTGCCGCCTGCCGGCGCACCGAGCGAGGCGACGCTGCGCGAACGCTACGCCCAGGAGCAGGCCAAGTTCGGCACCGGCGAGCAACGCATGGTCTCGCACATCCTGGTAAAGCCGGCGGACGAATCTCCTGCCGCGCAGCAGGCTGCAGAAGCGAAAGC
This sequence comes from uncultured Panacagrimonas sp., assembly GCA_946481265.1. The sequence goes on from CAMLNE010000439.1 coordinate 2,531, forward strand.
CAACGATCTGTCCCGGCAGGCGAAGGCGCCCGGTGCGGATTTCGCCGCGCTGGCCCGGGCGAACTCCGACGATGCCGGCTCCAAGACCGGCGGCGGGGATCTGGGCTGGATCGAGAAGAACGGGCTCATGGCCAAGCCGTTCGAGGACGCGGTGTTCGCCATGCAGGCGGGCGAAGTGCGCGGTCCGGTGAAGACGGATTTCGGCTACCACGTCATCCAGGTGCGCGAGATCAAGCCCAGCCAGCAGAAGCCCT
>CAMLNE010000440.1 GCA_946481265.1 uncultured Panacagrimonas sp.
GACCACGCTTCGCATCTTCGACATCGCCGGCTCCGCGCTCGCCGCGCAGTCCGCGCGACTCAACACGGTGGCCTCGAACCTCGCCAACGCCGACAGCGTCTCGGGCGACGCGGACTCGGTGTACCGCGCGCGCATGCCGATGTTCCAGGCGCAACTCGACGCGGCCAATCCCGAATCCGCCGGCGTGCGCGTGCTCGGCGTCGTGGAGAGCACGGCCGAGGCGCAGAAGCGCTTCGAGCCGGGTCATCCGCTCGCGGACGCCGAAGGCTACGTCTACGCACCCAACGTCAACGTCGTGGAGGAGATGGTGAACATGATCTCCGCCTCGCGTTCCTACCAGTCCAGCGTCGAAGTGATGAACACCGCCAAGGAACTGGCGATGCGCACGCTCACCCTGGGCAAGTGATCCCCTTCTTCGAGTCGAGGCCAGATCGATGAGCGTTGCCGGCGTCAACGACACCTTTTCCAATCTCGGGCTTTCCCTCAAGCAGCCCGACAGCGCGCGCACCGAGCTGGGCCAGGACGCGTTCCTGAAGCTGATGACGGCGCAGATGAAGCACCAGGATCCGTTCAAGCCGATGGAGTCGGGCGAGTTCCTGGGGCAGATCGCGCAGTTCTCCACGGTCTCCGGCATCCAGGACATGCAGGCCTCGCTGGCCGGCCTGAGCAGCGCGCTGACCTCCAACCAGACCCTGCAGGCGGCCAGCCTGGTCGGCCGCGGCGTGATGGTCGAGGACGACGCGGCCTACCTGTTCTCCGAGGGCGGCATCGCCGGCTCGGCGCAGCTCGAGGCCAGCGGCGCGCTCGCGGTGGAGATCACCGACGCCAGCGGGCAGGTGGTCCGGCGCATGGACCTGGGCACGCAGGCGGCGGGCGAGGTGGACTTCGCCTGGGACGGCCTCGACCAGGCCGGCAACCGGATGGCGGAAGGTCGCTACGGGGTGCGCGCCACCGTGATGAACGGCGGCGGCACGCAGGCGGTCGCCACCCAGGTCATGGGCATGGTGGGCAGCGTCTCGCTGGGCGCCTCCGGCCTGAGCCTCAACCTCTACGGCATGGACCCGGTGGCGCTCTCCGCGGTCCGCGAAATTCTCTGATCCGTCCGATCGACACAGCACCGGTTCCACCAGGAGCTTTCCCATGTCTTTCCGCATCGCACTTTCCGGTCTGAACGCCGCACAGGCCGACCTCTCGGTGACGGCGAACAACGTCGCCAACGCCAATACCTCGGGCTTCAAGCAGTCGCGCGCGGAGTTCGCGGACTTCTTCCCGGTCACCGCCTACGGCCTGGCCGAGAACGCGATCGGTGCGGGCGCAAGGCTCGATCGTGTCGCCCAGCAGTTCTCGCAGGGTACGGTCAACTTCACCAACAACGCGCTCGACCTCGCCATCTCGGGCGAGGGCATGTTCACGCTTTCGGACAACGGCACCCAGGTCTACTCGCGTGCCGGCGCCTTCGGCACCGATCGCAACGGCAACGTGGTCAATGCCTCGGGCCAGCGCCTGCAGGTGTTTCCGCCGATCGGGGGCACGGGCAGTTTCGATACCGCGCGCCTGACCGATCTGCGCATGTCCACCGCGGACAATCCGCCGGCGGCCACCGGCAACATCGAGGCCAGCTACACGCTGCCGGCCAATGCCGCGCCGCCGACGCTCGCGCCCTTCGATGCCAGCGACCCGAACAGCTTCAACCACACCACCTCGGTGACGATCTACGACTCGCTCGGTGCCTCGCACCAGGCGAGCCTGTTCTTCGTCAAGACCGCGACGCCCAACCAGTGGATGCTGCATACGCAGGTCGACGGCATCGACGTGGGCACGCCGCAGGCATTGAGCTATTCCAGCACCGGCACGCTCACCGCACCGGCCAATGGCGAGATCACCCTGCCGGCACACGCAACGACCAACGGCTCCTCGCCCTTGAGCCTGGAGCTGGACCTGTCGACCTCCGCGCAGTACGGCGAGGCCTTCAGCGTCAGCCGCCTGGGACAGGATGGCTTCACCACCGGACGCCTGAGCGGCATCGAGGTCGGTGACGGCGGCGTCGTGCAGGCGCGCTATACCAACGGCCAGTCCGCGCCGCTGGGCCAGCTTGCGCTGGCCACCTTCCCCAACCTGCAGGGCCTGCAGCAGCTGGGCGACACCACCTGGGGCGAGACCTTCAACGCCGGCAGCGCGATCCGCGGCATTGCCGGCGCGGGCAGCTTCGGCCTGGTGCAGTCCGGCGCGCTGGAAGCCTCCAACGTCGATCTCACCGAGCAGCTGGTCAACATGATCACCGCGCAGCGCAACTTCCAGGCGAATGCGCAGATGATCTCGACCAGCGACCAGGTGACGCAGACGATCATCAACATCCGCTGAGGCCGCGAGTAGGGCGCAGGGGCTGGGCAACCAGAGATTGGAAATCGGAAATCTCGCGAGCGTCCGGCGACCGTAGCCCGACACCTCGCATCGAGAATGCCAAGGAGAAGTTCATGAACATCGTGCTTGCGATTCCCCGCTTCTGATGGACCGCGCGCTCTACATCGCCATGACCGGCGCCTCGCAGACGCTGCGCGCGCAGGCGGTCAACAGCCACAACCTCGCCAACGCGAGCACGGTGGGCTTCAAGGCCGAGCTGGCGGCGCAGCAGGCGGTCGCGGTCGACGGTCCGCTGCTGGCCACGCGCGTCAACACCCAGCTGCAGGGCCAGGGTTTCGACGACAGCCTCGGCACCATCCAGCAGACCGGCAACCCGCTCGACGTGGCGCTGGCGCCGGATCGCTGGCTCGCCGTGCAGGC
>CAMLNE010000441.1 GCA_946481265.1 uncultured Panacagrimonas sp.
ACAAGGCTCGCGCGCAGGCGGGCGAGGCGAAGGAGCCCAGTCGTGCCTCACTCGAGGACATCTCGCCGTACCGCCGCGGCGGACTGCGCTCACACGGCGGCGCGCGCGGTCGGACCTACGACCAGCTCTACCGCGAGGTCTACCGCGAGCTCTATCCACGCCTGCGTCCCTTGTACCAGCGCATCCGGCGCATCACCGGCTACCCGGCCTGAAGCGCATCAATAGCGGGCTGCTATCAGCCGCATGAAATCTTTTTTTGGACCTTGCCCATCTCCGGGGCGTAGTCTCGGGCCGTCTTACCCGCCAGCCACTTCGAGAGGAGAGAGCAAGCCATGGGACTCAAAGGATCCAAGACCGAGGAAAACCTGAAGGCGGCATTCGCCGGTGAATCGCAGGCCAACCGCCGTTATCTCTACTTCGCGCAGAAGGCGGACGTCGAGGGCTACAACGATGTCGCGGCGGTGTTCCGTTCCACCGCCGAGGGCGAGACCGGCCATGCGCACGGCCACCTCGAATACCTTGAAGGCTGCGGCGATCCAGCCACCGGCCTGCCGATCGGCCCCACCGCAGCCAACCTCAAGGCGGCCATCGCAGGCGAGACCCACGAATACACCGACATGTATCCGGGCATGGTCAAGACCGCACGCAGCGAAGGGCATGACGAGATCGCAGACTGGTTCGAGACGCTGGCCAAGGCGGAGCGCTCGCACGCCAACCGCTTCACCAAGGCGCTCAACGACATCGCCTGATCGCGGTTGGGGGTCGGCGAAACACCGCGCCGCACAGGGCGGCGCGACGCCTCGGGGAGCCTGAACGATGAGCGGACCTGCGCCCGACAGCGGTGCCGGCGGGAAGCGCGAAGGTGGGCTTGGCGCGCCGACGCGTCATCCCATCGAGTGGAAGAGCGAAGCGTTCTACGACGAGGGGCCCCTGTTCAAGGAGCTCGAGCGCGTCTTCGACATCTGCCACGGTTGCCGGCGCTGCGTGAGCCTGTGCCAGTCGTTCCCGACACTCTTCGACCTCATCGACGAATCGGCAACGATGGAGGTCGACGGCGTCGGCAAGCAGGATTACTGGAAGGTCGTCGAGCAGTGCTACCTGTGCGACCTGTGCTACCAGACCAAGTGCCCGTACGTGCCGCCGCACGAATGGAACGTGGACTTCCCGCACCTGATGCTGCGCGCCAAGGCGGTGCAGTTCCGTAAAGGCGAGGTCGGTGCGGCGCGCAAGCTGCTGACCCGCACGCGCACCATCGGCGGCCTGGCCAGCATCCCGGTGGTGACCGAGACCGTCAATGCACTCAACCAGAATCCGACCGCGCGCAAGCTCATGCGCAAGGTGCTCGGGGTGCACCCTGATGCGCACGTGCCGACCTATCACAGCCGCACGGCGCACGACCGGGTCAACACGCTACTCGGCAGCACGGAAGAACCGCGCGTCGCCGGGCCCACGCGTGGCCGGGTCGCGCTGTTCGTCACCTGCTACGGCGAATACAACATGCCGCAGGTGGTCGACGATCTGGTTCGGGTGCTGCGGCACAACCGTATCGAGGTCAAGCTGATCGAGCAGGAGCAGTGCTGCGGCATGCCGCGCCTGGAACTGGGCGACCTGGACTCCGTGGCGCGCTACAAGGAATTCAACCTGCCGGTGCTGCACCGGGCGGTGGCGGACGGTTGGGACCTGATGGCGCCGATCCCGTCCTGCGTGCTGATGTTCCGCCAGGAGATCCCGCTGATGTTCCCCGACGACGCGCAGGTCCGCGCAGTCAAGGCGCGCATCTTCGATCCCTTCGAATACCTGATGCACCGCCATCGTGCCGGCCTGCTCGACACCGCGTTCCGGCATCCACTCGGCAAGCTCGCCTACCACGCGCCCTGTCACCAGCGCGTGCAGAACATCGGCCCGAAGACACGGGACCTGCTGGCCCTGATCCCGGGGACGCAGATCGAGTTCATCGAGCGCTGTTCGGGACACGACGGAACCTACGGCGTGCGAGAAGAGACGTACGAGTACGCGATGAAGATCGTCAGGCCCATCGTCACGCGCGCCAATGCAGCGGGGGTCGATCACGTCACCAGCGACTGCCCGATGGCGGCCGAGCACATCGCCCATGGCATGGGCAATACCCGGCCGGCATCGCACCCGATCTCCCTGGTACGCCGGGCCTACGGAATCTGAGGACGATGGAAAAGCTCAGGATCACCGACCTGTGGAAGCTCGAGGACTATGGCGACCAGCGTCCCGAGTTCCGCCGACGCGTGCTGGCGCACAAGAAGCCGCGCAAGCTGCATCTGGGAGAGCACCTCACCCTGGTCTTCGAAGACCGTCTGACCATCCAGTACCAGATCCAGGAAATGCTGCGGGTCGAGCGAATCTTCGAGCGCGCCGGGATCCAGGAGGAGCTCGACGCCTACAACCCGCTGATCCCCGACGGTTGCAACTGGAAGGCGACCCTGATGATCGAGTACGAGGACGTCGGCGAGCGCCAGCGCATGCTGGGTGAACTGCGCGGCCTCGAGCACGGGATCTGGACGCAGGTGGGAGAACTGCCGCGCATCACCGCGATTGCCGACGAGGACGTCGAGCGCCAGAACCAGGACAAGACCTCGGCCGTGCACTTCCTGCGCTTCGAGCTGCCCCCGGCCGCGATCCAGGGGCTGCGCGACGGCCTTGAACTACGCTTCGGCTCTTCGCATCCGCAAGCCCGTTTCGAGCAGTCCGCCTCGCAGCAGACGCGAGAAGCCCTGCTGCAGGATCTCGACGCCTGAGCCTGCACCGA
>CAMLNE010000442.1 GCA_946481265.1 uncultured Panacagrimonas sp.
CAGACCGCCGGTCGCGGACGCCGGGGTCGCATATGGTCGTCGCCGCTCGCAGCGAACATCTACCTGTCGCTCTCGCGGCGCTACGCGGGCGGGCTCGCGCGGCTGGGTGGCCTGAGTCTGGCGTCCGGGGTGGCGGTGGCGGACGCACTCAATGCCCTGGGTGCCACCGATGTGCAATTGAAGTGGCCCAACGACATCGTCGCGGACGGGCGCAAGCTGGGCGGGCTGCTGGTGGAAGGGAGCGGCGAACCGGCGGGAGTTGCCCGCGCCGTCGTTGGTCTGGGCCTCAACGTCTACATGCCGCCAGGGCGGGCGGGCGGCATCGACCAGCCGTGGACCGACCTGGCCAGCCTGCTGGGCGTCGTCCCACCACGCAGCGCGCTTGTCGCGCACCTGCTCGAGTACCTGTTGCCGGCCCTGGATCTGTTCGATCGGGAGGGGCTGGCGCCGTTCCTGCCGGGTTATGCCCGGCATGACGCGCTGTACGGACGCACGGTGTCGGTGCTGGCAGGCGATGGCAGCGCCCGGGCAGGCACCGCTCTTGGGGTGGCCGAAGACGGCGCCTTGCGCGTGGAGATGGAGGGCACGGAACGGCGCCTGCATTCTGGCGAAGTCAGCGTGCGTACCTCGTGAGGGTGCAGGCGACTGGCGAATGGCTGTTCGACCTGGGCAATACCCGGCTCAAGTTCGCGCCCGTGCTGTCAGGAGGCGAGATCGGCGAGACCGTGGCGCTGGCGCATGTCGATGGCGATATCGCTGCACTTGCGCTCCCCCAGGGCGCAGTGGCGCATGTGGCCAGCGTGGCGTCGGCGGCGACAACGGTCGGCTTGCTCGACGGGCTTGCCCGGCGTTTCGGGCGGATCCAGATCGCGCGGACCCAGGCGCACTGCGGGCCATTGCGCATCGCCTACGCCCAGCCGGCACGGCTCGGCGTCGATCGCTTCCTGGCGCTGTTGGCCGCCGCGCATAGCCGCAATGCGACGGGGGTGCTGCTGGTCGCCGTGGGCACTGCGCTCACCATCGACCTGCTGGACGCAGGAGGCCTGCATCGGGGTGGCCGTATCGCGCCTTCGCCGGCGCTGATGCGCGAGGCACTGCACGCCCGCGCGGCGCAGCTGCCGGCAACCGGCGGCCGGCTGGTCGAGTTCGCTGCCGATACCGACGATGCGCTGGCCTCCGGCTGCGAGGGCGCGGCGCTGGCGCTAGTCGAACGCAGCCTGGTCGAGGCGCGGCGCCTGCTCGGCGCAACCCCGGCGTTGTGGCTGCACGGCGGCGGCATGGCCGCGCTGCTGCCGCATCTGCCGCAGGCGATCCCGGTACCGGGTCTGGTGCTCGAAGGTCTGGCGCGATGGGCACGCATCGGGGTGACCTAGAATCGGCCGCATGTTCGCGCGTGCGCTGATCGTATTGCTGGTGATCCTCAACCTGGGCGTGGCCGCCTGGTGGCTGCTGCGTGCCGATCCGCCTGCACCGGCACCGACGCCGCACCCCCGCGGCGTGCCTCGGCTGCAGCTGGTGTCGGAAACGGCCGCTGGAGCATCGGCCCAGGTTGCGGTTCCGCAGGCCGGCGAACCTCCGCTCACGCCAGCACCGCCGCCGGCAGGTCCAGCGCCGGATGCGCCGGCACCGGCCATCGACGAAACCGGGCAGCCGCTGGCGACCGCTGCGCGGTGTTTCAGCTTCGGACCGTTTCCGGATGCGGCGACCGCCTCCGGGGCAAAGGCGAAGCTGCCGGAAGGCGCCCGCAGTGCACGCATCCGCAGCGAGACGCTGCGCCGCGGCGGTGCCTGGACCGTATTGATGCCGCCGCAACCCGATCGCGCCACTGCGCAAGCGTTGGCCCAACGGATCGACGCGGCTGGCTTCAAGGACTATTACGTCATCGGCGAAGGCGCAACCATCAATGGCATCGCCCTTGGACGGTTCGGCGCGGAGGAAGCCGCCCGCCGCCATCAGGCCGCGCTGCAGGCTGCCGGTTTCCAGGCGCAGCTTCAGGCGCCGGCCAGCGCCGGCAGCGCCACGTGGCTGGACGTCGAAACCAGCCCGTCCTTCGACGCCGATGCGGCGCGCGCGATGATCGGCGCGACCCGGGCACAGGCGCGCGCATGCACGGCCGCGACCGGGGCGTAAGCCCGGCTGGGATAGAATCGCGGGCATCCGCAGCGCCGCCCGGCGCCGTGCGGTTTCACGCCGGCATAGCTCAGTTGGTAGAGCAACCGCCTTGTAAGCGGTAGGTCGTCTGTTCGAGTCAGACTGTCGGCACCATCGCCGCCGGCGCTCACTGCGGCAGGCCTTGCGGTGGAAGACAAATAATCCAATATAATCAATGGGTTATAACAATAGCCTCGGCGAGGCTGTGGGCGTCGTGCCGGGTCGCGGCGCGCCATTGAATTTTTGCGTGGCACTCCTATCTAAGAGGCCACAAAAAACGCGCAGCCGGGTGACGGCGGCGCATCACAACGGAGAGAGGAATTGATAAACGTCGAAAACCTGGTCAAGGCCTTCGGCCCCAAGCTGGCGGTGAACGATGTGTCGTTCAGCGTCGAGCGCGGTGAGGTGCTTGGCTTTCTCGGACCCAATGGCTCGGGAAAGACCACGACCATCCGCATGATCTGCGGACTCCTGACGCCCGATGCCGGCTCGGGAACGGTGCTTGGTCACGACGTGCTGACCGAAAGTCGCGCCATCAACACTTTCAACATCTCTCACCAGAAGGTCTGGCT
>CAMLNE010000443.1 GCA_946481265.1 uncultured Panacagrimonas sp.
CGCGCAGCAGCTTCTTGCGCTTGTCGCTGGTGAGACTGGCGAGGAAGCCGGGCATGTTCCCGTAGTCCCGATCGATCCACTGGAACTGCGTGTCATTGCGTTCGACCAGGCCCTGCGCCTGCAGGGCCCGGGCGTCGCGTTCGTCGGCGAACAGCACGTGTAGCGAGGAGAGCTGCTGGGCTTCGGGTAATTGCGTCAGGTGCGCGGCCAGGGCGCTGCGCATGGTTTCGTCGGCAGCGGCCAGGCGAGGGCCGGTGGAGGGGACGAAAGGCACCGCGCAGAGCAGCTTGGGGTAGTAATGACGGCCGAGCCGGTGGCTGGCCTCGGCCCAGGCGAAATCGAAGACGAACTCGCCATAGGAATGATGCTTCAGGTACAGGGGCACGGCGCCGACCAGGCAGCCGGCAGCGTCTTCCGCTACCAGATGGTGAGGCTGCCAACCTTCCGACTCATCGACGCAGCCCTGGGTCTCCAGCTTGGACAGCCAGGCGTGGCGGCAGAACGGATAATCCGTCCCGAACAGCCGGTCCCAGTCGCCCGCTGCGACTTCCCGCAGCGAGCGCAGGTGGCGGAAACGCACCGTGCGATGCCGGGCTCAGTGGAAGGTCGGTGCCGCGTTGGGGATGTTCTTGATCGCCCACTGGACGACCGCATCGTGCTCGAAGTGGGTGATCTGCTCATCCGCCGACGGCGGTCCGGCCTGCTTCATCTTGCCGGCGTGATCGAACTCGATGGCCGCTCCCGCGGTCTGGATGCGCAACTCGTTGCCGTTCGAATCCACCGTCACTTGGAGATAGCGCACACGGCGATCCGCGAACTCCGGCAGCTTGTCAGCACCGGAAGCGACCAGCGCTGCCTGCTCCGCGGTGAATTCGCGGATCCCACCATCAAGCGTCAGAACGAAGTGCTTCGTATGCATGAGCGTTCTCCAGCAGATTCTGTACCTATTCTTTCGACATCCCCTTTATGCGACTTCGCCGGCGGTTTTCAAGAAGGCCATTGATATACTCGAGTCCGCCGTCCGGCCGCCTCGATCGCGGTCCGGTTGCGTCCCGCACACCGTTTGGACGCCCGCTTCCACCCATCGGTTCAGCGATCTAAGCTCTTGTCCAAAAGCAAATCCCAGGCCACAGCCATCACAGCGGACCCGGGCTGGCTGGAACGACTGCCTCGCGAGGCCGGGCTGCTGGCCTGCATCGGCCTGACGCTGTTCCTGCTGGCTGCATTGATCAGCTTCGATGCCAACGACCCGGGCTGGACATCGTCGGGCATCGGAGCCCCGGTGCAGAACCTGGTGGGGCCGATCGGCGCATGGACCGCCGACATCCTGCTGAGCCTGGTCGGCTACGTCGCTTTCTTCCTGCCCTGGGGCGTCTGCGTGGCCGGTGTGCGGCTGTACCGCGGCGCGCCGGCGAGCACTCCGGTCCCCGTGCTCGTTCGGGTGGCGGCCTGGCTGGTGATGCTGGTGGCTCTGGCCGGACTGTGCGCCCTGCATGCCGGCGTGTGGCCCTCGTTTCCGCCGCAGGGCGGCGGGGGCATCGCCGGACAGGTGATCGGTGCCTGGTTCGTCGGGGCGCTCAAGCCCCTGGGCGCCAGCCTGAGCCTGCTCACACTCTTCCTGGCGGCTGCGCCGCTCGCGCTGATGTTCTCCTGGATCGGGGTGGTCGACCGCATCGGCGGCCTGGTCATGCGCCTGTTGCCCAAGCCGGGCGAGAAGCCGGTCGAACGGGATGCGCTGCTCGAACTCGCGGGTGATGCGGAGGCAGCGCCTCGGATGAGCCGCGCGGCGCGGCGCAAGGCGCCGGACCTGGGCGAAGCAGCGGCGCCGCCGCAGGCGCTGGAGGATGCCGAGGCGCAGCTCGCGCTCGTCGACTTCGCGGATGATCTGCTGCCGACCGATCCCAGCGCCCCGTTGGCAGCGGCCTCCCCGGATATCGATCTGGTGGCGACCGGGACCCCGCGGCCGGTACGCGCGCCGCGCAAGCCCAAGCCTGAATCGACGGCCGCGTTTCGCGGTGACCCCCTGCCGCCGGTGAGCCTGCTCGATCCGCCCCGGCTGACGGGCAAGCGCTACACGAACGATGAGCTCGAGCGCCTGTCACGCGACGTCGAGCGGCACCTGGCGGATTTCGGCATCAAGTGCCAGGTCGTCGCTGCCACGCCGGGCCCGGTGATCACCCGCTTCGAACTGCAACCGGCACCGGGGGTCAAGGGCGCGCAGATCACGAATCTTTCGAACGATCTTGCACGCTCTCTTTCGGTATCGCGCGTGCGTGTCATCGAGGTGATCGAGGGCAAGCCGTACGTGGGCCTGGAGCTGCCCAACGCGAAGCGCGAGATGGTCGCCCTGCGCGAGATTCTCGACTCCAACGCATACCGCAACTCGACGTCGCCCCTGTCGATGGCGCTGGGCAAGGACATCGCGGGGAACCCGGTATCGGTCGACCTCGGACGCATGCCGCACCTGCTGGTGGCGGGCACCACCGGCGCCGGCAAGTCGGTGGCGATCAACGTGATGATCCTGTCGATGCTGTACAAGGCCACCTGCGAGCAGGTCCGATTCATCTTCATCGATCCGAAGATGCTCGAACTGTCGGTGTATGCCGACATTCCGCATCTGCTGACGCCGGTGGTCACCGACATGAAGGACGCTGCCAATGCGCTGCGCTGGTGCGTCGGCGAGATGGAGCGACGCTACCGCCTGAT
>CAMLNE010000444.1 GCA_946481265.1 uncultured Panacagrimonas sp.
ACCGCGCTGGCGATGCGCGTGGCGCGTGCCGTCGACGCCGCGCCGCGCGATGCCGGCGAGGCGGCCTTCGCGCGGCTGGCGACCGCGGTCGGCAAGTACTGGGTGTGCAAGCGCTGCCCGCCCTTCGTGAACGAGGCGCAGGAGTGCCTGGGCGGCATCGGCTACGTGGAGGAGAACATCCTGCCGCGCCTGTACCGGCAGGCGCCGCTGAACTCGATCTGGGAAGGCAGCGGCAACATCCAGTGCCTCGACGTGCTGCGCGCCCTGGGCAAGGAACCGGAGACGCGCGAGGCGCTGTTCGCCGAGCTGCTCGCGGTGCGCGGCCAGGACGCCCACCTCGATCGCGAACTGCATTGGCTCAACCAGGCCTTCGACGATCGCGCCGGCCTCGAGGTGCGCAGCCGCATGGTCGTCGAGCGCACGGCGCTCGCGCTCCAGGCCGCGCTGCTGCTGCGCGCCGGCAACGCGGACGTGGCGGGCACCTTCTGCCGTTCCCGGCTCGGTGGCGAGCATGGACTCGCCTTCGGCACGCTGTCCGCCGACGCACCGCTGGCCAGGCTGATCGAACGCGCCTGACCGGCCGCGGCGCGGCACGATCCGGACGAAGTCCGGCGGCAGCGGCACCGCGCTCGAACCGCCGGCCGGGGACTTTCTGTTCCGAACCGGCCCCGGTCAGCCCGCCAGGGAGGTCGCCAGCTCGCGCAGCAGCTTCGCGCCATCCCCGCGCCAGGCGCTGCCATGCATGCAGGCGAGCGTGGTCGGTCGCGCCGCCGCCAGCTTCTCGATCAGCGCGCCGCTGTCGGGACTGTGCGCGTAGTAGTCCATCGCCTGCCGGAACGCCTCGCTCGGTCCGAGCACGTCCGACTCGGTCAGTGGCACGGATTTCGCGCCGGGCTGCGTGAACAGGTCACCGCACAGCAGCGTCCCGCTGTGTTCGTCCATCAGGTAGCCGCATTCCCAGCCGTGTGGCAGATGCGGGGCATCGAACCAGCGCAGGGTCCTGCGACCGGTGCGGATGGCTTCGCCGTCGCCCAGCGCGCGCGGTGCGCGATCGGCGAAATCGCTCACCGAGGTCATCGCCGCGATCTGTCCGCACAGGGGCTCGCTGCGCGGCGCCACCGCAAGCCATTCGTTGAGCGAGCCGCATTCATCGGCCTCCACGTGCGAGAAGCCGACGTAGCGCAGCCGCTCCACCGGCATCAGGCTTGCCACCGCCTCGCGTACCAGCGCGAACATCCTGCGCGGACCGGTGTGGAACAGCAGCGGCTCGTCGTCCATCACCAGATACTGGTTGAAGGAGAAGCCACGGGAGTCGCCGGGAAGCGCCACCGGCGTGCTGATCCGGAAGATGCCGTCCGCGATCTCGTGGACGCTGGTATCGGACTGTCGGGTGATGACGGTCATGGCACGCTCCCCTTCGCACCGCGGACGGGTCCGCGACGGCGCCAGCCTACTCCTCCTGCGTGGCCGCCGGCAGGTGCTGGCTTGCGCCGGTGAACGCCGGGCCGCGCAGACGCCCCGGCCACCTGCGGATTGGGCGTCGCCTCAGGCCTTCGACGCCGGCCGGGCGGGCGGCGCCACGCGTTCCAGGCAGCGTTCGTGGCGCTGCTGGACGCGCAGCGCGAACCATTCGGTGGTCAGCTGGCGCGTGATCTTGGGACTCTTCAGCGGGATCCGGGGCACCACCGCGCGTGGCAAGGGACGCCCTTCCAGGCTCTCGGCCAGCTCGAAGACCCGTTCGTAGAGATCGGTGCGCACGAACCTGTGGCTGCGACCGCGCGCGAGATCGTCGCGGATGTCTTCGTCGTCGAGCCGCAGGCGCTTGCCGAGCGTGCGCGCCGCCCGCTCGGTACTGCCGGGCGGATCGTCGACGCTGCTGCCGGCGCGCAGCAGGTCGCCGTCCAGTTGCAGCGGAATGCCCGACGCCACCGTCAACGCGTTCTGGAAGGCGGCGTTGCGACTCGCGTAATGCCCGGCGTTGAAGTCCGCGAAACGGAACAGCGGGCGGTCGTACCCCGCCGGGTAGTCGAGCAGGTGCGCGATGCCGAAGTACATCCCGCCGCGACGCGTGAACACCTCTCGACGCAGGCTGCCCTCCGGCACGTAGGGATAGGAGTGCTGGTCGGCATAGCCTTCGGCGAACGCGATGCTCACCTGCATCGGCCCGCCGGTGCGCACCGGGTTGCGGTCGGCCAGCATCGCCTCACCGCCGGGCAGCACGCCGATCAGGTCCTCGAAGATCTCGCTGAGCTCGCGCTCGGTCTTCGCCGCGTCGATGCGCCGCGCGTAGCTGCGCCCATCCGGCGAAGGCGCACGCAGCAGGGTGCGTACGACGCCCGGCGACAGGCGCAGGCGCGCAGCGCGGGCTTCGATCTCGCTCCAGGCGATCTTCGACAGGCCGGGCACCGGTGGGTCGACCCGGAAGTTCGATTCCTGGTCGGTGACCGCCACCACGGCGCAGACGTTTTCGGCGTTGACCGGCAGGTCGATGGAGGCGAAGGCCGCGTAGATGTCGGTCGTCCAGCCGGCACGGTCCTGCACCGTGGGCGGCAGCGCGCGCGTGATCAGCGATCGCGCCGCCGAAGGGCTCAGCGACTCGGTCGGCTGCGTGCGGTTACCCGCGCACCCGGCCAGGACGATCGTCAGCAAGCCGGCGCCCGTCCTGGTCCGGCGAGGCTCGACGGCCGCT
>CAMLNE010000445.1 GCA_946481265.1 uncultured Panacagrimonas sp.
ACTGGCCGCGGCTTCGGCGCGATTGGCGTCCACGCCACGGCGGATGCGGCCGAACAGATCCAGTTCCCACACCGCATCGATGCCGGCGCTGTAGCTTTCGCCATCCCGCGGTCCGCCGGCCGCCTGGTCGGTGGACAGGCGCGAATCGCTGGCTTCGCCGCTAGCGGTGATGGTGGGGAAGTAGTCGTACTTCGCGCCGCGCAGCAGCGCATTGGCGCGGTCGTAACGGGCCAACGCGATCTTCAGATCGTGGTTGTAGGACAGCGCGTCCTCGACCAGGCCGGTCAGCTGCGCGTCGCCGAAGCCGCGCCAGAATTCGGCGTCACCTGCGGTCACATCGGCGGTACCTGCCGGGGTCGTGGCCGTCGCCTCGGCACGCACGAAATTCTCCGGCGCGTACGGCGTGGGCCGCACGTAGTCCGGCCCGACCGCGCACGCGGCCAGCGCGGCGGCCAGCGTGCTGATCGCCAGTGTCCGAATCACCATGGCAGCGCTTCTCCGAGGTGGGTGAAGCTGCCGTTGGCATGATCGCCATCGTGCAGCGCCATCTGCACGCTGCTGCGTGCGCCGTCGGCCACTTCCAGTTCGCCTTCGCCCTTGTTCATGTCGGTACGCACATAGCCCGGGTGTACGGCATTGACCGTGATCGGGGTGCCGCGCAGCTCGTGGGCCAGGTTCACGGTCCAGGCATTGAGCGCGCTCTTGGACGCGTTGTAGGCCGGAATCTTGAAATCGTAGATCGGCGAAGCCGGATCGCTGTGCAGCGCCAGCGAGCCGAGGATGCTGGACACGTTGACGATGCGCGCGGCCGGCGCCTTGCCCAGCAGCGGCAGGAACGCCTGGGTGGTGGCGACCACACCGAACAGATTGGTGTCGAAGGTCTCGCGCCAGGTGTCGAGCAGCTGCTCCGAGGGCTTCTTGCCGATCTCGTCGCGCGCGATCCCCGCGTTGTTGATCAGGATGTCGAGCCGACCGTGGCGGCGGGCGACCTCGTCCGCGGCCGCGGCGATGCTGGCGCCGTCGGTCACGTCCAGCGTCAGCGCCTCGACCGGCAAGCCCTCGTCCTGCAGTTCCTGCGCGGCCTTTGCGGTGCGTTCGTCATCGCGCCCGGCTAGCAGGGTGCGCACGCCTTCCTGCGCCAGCTGGCGCACGGTTTCCAGGCCGATGCCGCGGGTGGCGCCGGTGACCAGCGCGATCTTCTCTTGAGCTTGGTTCATGGGGGAT
This sequence comes from uncultured Panacagrimonas sp., assembly GCA_946481265.1. The sequence continues at coordinate 1,225 of CAMLNE010000445.1, forward strand.
TCCTGTAGGGGGGACGAGGCGGAAGGTTCCGGCGTGGCGCGGCCGTGTCCGGTCGCGCCGCCGCCGATCGCCCTGCGGATATCCTCGTGTGTGGGAATGCGGGGTGCGGACTCAGGCATGCACCGTCTCCGCTGCGTGGTCGTCGTGCCGCACCAGCGGGCGCTTGGCCAGCTTGCGCAGGGCGACGTAGAACACCGGCGTCAGGAACAGGCCGAACAGGGTGACGCCGAGCATCCCCGAGAACACGGTGATGCCGGTCGCCTGGCGGATCTCGGCGCCGGCGCCGTGCGAGAGCACCAGCGGCACGGTGCCGGCGATGAACGCGATCGAGGTCATCACGATCGGGCGCAGGCGCAGGCGGCATGCTTCGAGGGCCGCTTCTACGATTCCCTTGCCCTCGCGCTCGAGCTCGCGCGCGAACTCCACGATCAGGATCGCGTTCTTGCACGCCAGGCCCATCAGCACCACCAGGCCGACCTGCACGAACACGTTGTTGTCGCCACCGGTCGCCCAGACTCCCAACAGCGCCGACAGCATCGTCATCGGCACGATCAGGATCACTGCCAGCGGCAGCGTCCAGCTCTCGTAAAGCGCCGCCAGCACCAGGAACGCGAGCAGGATGGCGAGAGGGAAGACCACAAGCGCCGCGTTGCCCTGGGTGGACTGCTGGTAGCTCAGATCGGTCCACTCGATTGCCATGCCGTTGGGAAGCACCTTGGCGGCCAGCGCCGTCAGCGTGTCCATCGCCTGCGCCGACGACAGCACGCGCGGATCCGCCTCGCCCGCCAGGTCGGCGGCCGGATAGCCGTTGTAGCGCAGCACCGGATCCGGACCGTAGGTCTGGTGGATCTTCACCATCGACCCGATCGGCACCATCTCGCCGCGGTCGTTGCGGGTGCGCAGGTTGCCGATGTCCTGGACGTCGTCGCGGAAGCGCGCGTCGGCCTGGGCGATCACCTGCCAGGTGCGCCCGAACTCGTTGAAGTCGTTGACGTAGGCCGAGCCCAGGTAGGTCTGCAGGGTGTCGAACAGCTCGGTCAGCGGCACGCCCTGGGCCTTGGCCTTGACCCGGTCGACCTCGGCGTCCAGCTGCGGCACGTTGGCCTGGTAGCTGCTGATCGGGAAGCCCATGCCGGGCGTCTGCATGATCGCGCCCTGCATCGCCACCACTGCATCCTGCAGCGCGCCGTAGCCGAGGTTGCCGCGGTCCTCGATGAACATCTGGTAGCCGTTGCCGTTGCCCAGGCCGAGGATCGGCGGCGGCATCAGCGAGAACGCGAAGCCCTCCTGCAGCCCGGCGATCTTCTGGTTGATCTCGGCATTGATCTCGGCAGCGCTGCGGTCGCGTTCGCTGGCAGGATCCAACGGCAGGAACACCACGCCCGTGTTCGGGGTGTTGGTGAACTGCAGCGCGTTCAGACCCGGGAAGGCGATCGAGTGCGCGACG
>CAMLNE010000446.1 GCA_946481265.1 uncultured Panacagrimonas sp.
CTGGTGTCGCCGCTCGGCAATGGCAGCTATACGGTCAAGTACCGCGTGCTTTCCGTCGATGGTCACGTAGTCGATTACGGGTACGGGTTTAAATTGAACGCACCCTGAGGCTGGGGTGATCGAAATACTGGCCGCCGCATCTCGACTGGTCGCATTTGGGAGCGCGGCTTGGATCATCGGGGCGACCTGCTTCCACTCTTGGTGTGCGCCGGCCGGATTCCGCAGCGCTGCGGTGCCCAGCGGCAGGGTGCTGCTGATCGCTGCCGCGCTGCTTGCGACAGGTCATGCGGGATTGATGTGGGCGCAGATGCTCACGCTGGCTCCGCTCGGAGGGGTGGCGAGCGATTGGCGGGACCTCGTCATGGGCACGCACTTCGGCCAGGTCTGGCTGCTGCGCGCTGGCGTGGCTGGGCTGCTGCTGTTGCTGTGCGCGCTGGTCGCAGTGACATGGCGGATTCCCGGCACACGATGGGGATGCGCGATTGCGGCGGCCATCTATCTTGGACTCGCGCCCTGGGGTGGCCACGCGGCGGGTGCGGAATCGCCGTGGCAGGTTCTGCTGCCCAACGTCGTCCACATTCTGGCGGTCTCGGTCTGGTTCGGCGCCTTGCCCTCGTGGTTGCTGGCCGTCGGAGCGTATGCCCGCAAGGAGCAGGCGGCATTGCCGACACCTTCACTTTCGGCCGCGCTGCAGCGTTTTTCTCGACTGTCGATGGGGTTGATGCTCGTCATTGTCCTCACCGGGGTATGGCTGGCCGATCTCTACATCGATAACGAGGGAGACCTGCTGGGCACGCGCTATGGCTGGCTGGTGGTGGGCAAAGTCAGCCTGCTGGCCTGCGCGCTGCTGTTCGCGAACCGGCTGCGGACGTGGTGTCTGCCAGCGCTGATAATGTCGGACGATAACGTCTTCCCGCGCTCCCGCGCGGCCCTGGCCCTGCGTCATGTCGGGGTCGAACTGGGCGCGGCCTCGGGCGTGCTGCTCTGCGCGGCCTGGCTGGCACAGACAACCCCTGCCTTGCACGAGCCCGTGCCAAACTGGTGGCTGCCGTTTCGCTGGTCGTTTGACGCTACCTGGCCGGATTCATCGCTGCAGGTATGGTTTCTGGGAGCCTTCGCAGCCTTGATACTGGCCGGCTTTGCGGCAACCTGGCGACGCCGTGAACCGCTACGCATTCCCGCCGCGCTGCTCGCCGTGGCCGCGACCAGCGTGCTCGCCTGGGCGTTCGCCGTCCCGGCCTATCCGGACACCTTTCGGCGCTCGCAAGTGCCGTATCTGACGCAGTCCGTCGCCAGCGGGCGCGAGCTGTTCGCCGAGCACTGCGCGACCTGTCACGGTGCCGGAGGTCTCGGTGACGGCGCGCTGGCGGCAAAGCTGCCCAAGCCACCGGCGAATCTGAGCGAGCCGCACACGGCCTTGCACACCGCCGGCGACATGTACTGGTGGCTGACGCACGGTATTCCCGAGAGCGGGATGCCTGGCTTTGGTGCCGTGCTCTCCGAGGAGGACCGCTGGGACCTGATCAATTTCCTGCGCAGCTTCTCGCAAGGCTTCGAGGGCCGGGTGATGCGGGCCAGCGTCGTTCCAGGGCAGGCCTGGCTCGGCGCGATCAATTTCTACATCGAGGGCGCGCCGGGACCGTCCGAACTCAAGGGCTATCGCGACGCGCACAACGTCCTGCTGGTGTTTCTCGGAGGACCCGATGCCGAAAGGCGCGCGCGCGCCCTGGCTGTAGCGAATCCTGGGTTTCGGTCGCGTCGCACACAGATTCTTGCGATACCGCTCGGTGACGATCGCCTCCCCGCCGACTTGCCCTATCCCGTTTTGAGAGCCGGCGCCGACGATGTCTGGTCCGCTTACGAATTGCTGGCGCGCACGGTCGGTGATCGCGGGCTCCCCGACCGGCTGGGCATGGACTGGACGCATGCAGAGTTCCTCATCGATCGTTTTGGCTACGTGCGCGCGCGATGGATTGCCCAGGACGACGCGGTCGGATGGGCCGACCCCGCAAAGCTGTACCCCCACCTCGATCGGCTCAATTCCGAGCCCCGGCTGCGTCCGCCACCGGACGATCACATTCACTGAATTCACCAGGAGTCCCGCCATGAAGCGAAGCCACCTTCTTTTTCTGACCGTCGTTTTCGGCAGCAGCCTGTCCGTCGGCGCCCGTGCCGGAGGCAAGGACGCGCACGAGGATCACCCGCATCATCACGGGCACGCGCAGCATGCGATCGACGGAGCGGCGGGGAAGGGAGGTGCTACCGAGGTGCCGCCGCTGCGCATCCTGTTTCCCGAGTCCGGCGCCAAGGTCGGGACCCAGCTTGCGGTGGTGTTCGAGACGCCCGGGGAAATGGCAAGGCTGACCATGAGCGCGCCTGTGGTGGGCACCCATCTGCACATCGAAACCGATGGTATTTCTCTGATGCCAGGCGAGGACCAGCTCATCCGGCTCGGCGGCAATCGTTACGTGTTCGTGTTCGATCTGCCGGTCAAGGCCGGCGAGCGCAGCCTGCGGGTGTATTGGTCGGATGGCATGCACCGGACCATCGATTCGAGCATGCAGACGGTGAAGGTCCTCGTCGAGGAAGACGACCGCGCGGGCAAGAAGTGAAGTAGCGAAGGAATACATGGTGCGAGGCACCGGGCGCACTGACCGACC
>CAMLNE010000447.1 GCA_946481265.1 uncultured Panacagrimonas sp.
AGTGGGCGGGCTTGCCGGTCAGGCGGCGGTCAAACCGCCGGGTCCGGATCGCGGTCGATACCGCCCTCGTCGGGATTGCGCTTCTCCGGTGCCGGCGGGCGCTGAGCATCGTCCTTGTCGCGCGGCTGCGGTTCGGCATAGCCCGGATTGCGCCCACGTCGTGGATCCGGGGCCGGTGGAGTGGTCTTGCGTTGCGTCACGCTCAGTTCCCCAGCTCGAAGACCACATCGAGGTTGGCCGACAGTGCGGTTTCGCCGGGAGAAATCGCGGTGTCCGCCTCGGCCTTGCCGCGCGCCATCGCCACCATCGGCATCGGTACCGGCGGGCGAAAGCCGCCGCCCTCGCTGATGCTGACGATCCGGCGGACCTTCACTCCCAGCGACTTGGCGTACATCTCGGCCCGCGCCTGGGCTTTTTTCAGGGCCGCCTGGCGGGCTTCGTCGTAGGCCGCTTCGGGCTGGTCGATCTCGAAATTCGGGCCATTGACTTGGTTGGCACCGCTGGCGACCAGCGCGTCGAGCACCTTGCCCAGTTTCGACAGGTCGCGGACCTTGATGTTGACGGTATTGCTGGCCTGGTAGCCGGTGATGATCGGCGCCTTGTTTTCTTCGTAACGGTAGTCCGGATTGAGATTGACGCCCGTGGTCTGGGTATCACGCTCGGCGATCCCCGCGGCGCGGATCGCGGTCATGACTTTGTCCATTTGCTCGGCATTGGCGCGCATGGCGGCATTGGCATCGGCCGCGCGGGTGACGACGCCGGTGGACACCGTGGCCACGTCGGGAACGCGCCGCGCTTCGGCCTGGGCCGAGACCGAAAGCAGGGTGCCATCGTTGGAAATCGCGTAGCTGCCGCTCTGGGGCGGTGAGTTCTGGTCGGATGCGGTCATTGCGGAAGTTCCCAGGGCAAGGGCCGCGGCGAGCAGCAGCGGACGGACGACGTAACGGGGCATTGTGATCTCCATGAAAGTGGCTGCAGGGTCTGCAGGCAGCGGTGAACGCTTCGTGAGCCGTGCCGGGGTTGCACGCCTTCAGCGGACAGTCGGCCTGGTTGCGCAGGGTATCCTTCCCCGATGCTGCATCTTGCCTCGCAATCCCCCCGCCGGCGCGAACTGCTCAGCCGCCTCGGCGTGCCGTTTGGCGTCCTCGATCTGGAGATTCCGGAGCAGCGTGCACCCGGCGAGCCGGCAGAGGAGTACGTACGCCGTGTGGCCCGCGAGAAGGCCGGTGCCGGATTGCTTGAGGTGATGACGGTCCCCGGCGCGGTGGTGCTGGGCGGCGACACCGAAGTGGTGCTGGACGACGAGGTCTTCGGCAAGCCGCGCGACGAGGCCGATGCCGCGGCCATGTTGCGGCGCCTGTCGGGGCGCACCCATCGCGTGATCTCGGCGGTGTCGCTGGTGTCGGCCGACCGCGAGGCGCAGGCGGTGTCGACCTCGGAAGTGACGTTCGCCGAACTCGACGACACGGCCATCGAGCGTTACGTGGCCAGCGGCGAAGCCATGGGCCGGGCCGGGGCGTATGCGATCCAGGGCACTGCGCAGACTTTCATTTCGCACCTTTCGGGGAGCTATTCCGGGGTAATGGGCCTGCCGCTGTACGAAACCGCGTGCCTGTTGCAGGAATTCGGCCTGCGGCCGGATGGCAACAAGGGCGGTGTGTCCCGGCCTGCGGGGCAGCACGCGTGACCGAGGAGATCCTGGTCAACGTCACCCCGCGCGAGACCCGCGTGGCCGTGGTCGAGAACGGCATGCTGCAGGAGCTGCACATCGAGCGCGGCTGGAGCCGCGGCGTGGTCGGCAACATCTACAAGGGCCGGGTCCAGCGGGTCATGCCCGGCATGCAGGCCGCCTTCGTCGAGATCGGACTCGAGCGTGCCGCGTTCCTGCACGCCAACGACATCTTCCGCCCCACGCCAGTCGCCGGTGCCAGCATCCAGGAAGGCGATGTCGCCCTGCCGGCGCCGGCGCCGCGCCCGATCACCGAACTGGTGCGCGAAGGCCAGGACATCGTGGTCCAGGTGCTCAAGGACCCGATCGGCAGCAAGGGCGCGCGCCTGACCACGCAGCTGAGCATTCCCTCGCGCTACCTGGTGCTGCTGCCGCAGTCGCAGGTGATCGGCGTTTCGGCGCGCATCGAGGACGAGGAGGAACGCGCGCGCCTGAAATCGCTGGTGTCGGAACTCGCGCCGAGCAGCGCCCAGGGCTATATCGTGCGCACCAATGCCGAGTCGCAGCCTTCCGAGGCGCTGGCCGAAGACATCGCCTACCTCGGCCGCGCCTGGGCGCTGGTCGAGGCGCAGGTGCAGGAAAGCCGCACCGGCAGTTGCGTGTATGAGGACCTGAGCCTGCCGCTGCGCGCGGTGCGCGACCTGATGCGCCGCGATGTCGAGAAGGTCAAGGTGGACTCGCGCGAAACCTGCGACCGCCTGCGCACCTTCGCCGCGCAGTACATGCCCGGCCTGGCCGAGAAGATCGAGCACTACGGCGGCGCGCGCCCGATTTTCGACCTGTACGGCGTCGAGGACGAGATCCAGCACGCGCTCGAGAAGGAAGTGCCGCTGAAATCGGGCGGCTACCTGGTCATCGACCAGACCGAGGCCATGACCACGGTCGACGTCAACACCGGTTCCTTCCT
>CAMLNE010000448.1 GCA_946481265.1 uncultured Panacagrimonas sp.
AAGGCCGAGGAGCTGCGGGCCGCCGCCGGCCTGAAGTAGGGATTTCCGGCCGGTTCCGGGCGACAGGTTCGGGACGAACCCCGACCTGTCGCACGGCATGCACTGCGCAAAGCGCATGTGCATCGGCACGCAGGCAGCCCGGAGCCTGAGGCAAGCATCAGGAGCCGGAGCGATCCGGCGGAGCCGGCCACCGCGGTGCCGGCCGCACGGCAGGTGGAACCCCTCGTCCTCATGGAATGGTCCTTTTCCTACGGGCCCTACGACGGCCCGGTGGAACTGCTCTACGGATCCCGCAGCTACACCGCGCCCTGGTACACCGGGGCGTCGACGGAGGGGCCCGACTGGAGGGGCGACTTTCCGCATCGCAAGGTGCAGGCGATCGCCGGCCGCCACGGCGCCTACTTCACACAGGAGAACATCGCCTCCCTCGCTGGCGAGATCCGTCGCATCACGGGCTGAGAGGCGGCATCCGCAAGGCCAGAGCACGACGGCCGGCACGATCGCCAGTGCGGGTCCCGGCACCGCCGTTGCCGGTTCGAGGCCCCTTATCCTTCTATCCGTATAGGCGGATATACTGCCGGTCCGCCCCGCGAGCCCAGCCCCCCGCCATGAACGCCGTCCTCAAGCCCAAGACCTTTACCGACTTCAAGGTCCGCGACATGTCCCTGGCCGACTTCGGCCGCAAGCGCATCCGCATGGCCGAGGAGGAGATGCCCGGCCTGATGAGCATCCGCGCCAAGTACGCGCCGCTGCGCCCGCTCGAGGGCGTGCGCCTGACCGGCTCGCTGCACATGACCAAGGAGACCGCGGTGCTGCTGGAGACGCTCGGTGCGCTCGGCGCCTCGGTGCGCTGGGCCTCGTGCAACATCTTCTCGACCCAGGACGACGCCGCCGCCGCGGTGGCTGCCGCCGGCACGCCGGTGTTCGCCTGGAAGGGCGAGACGCTCGAGGAATACTGGGACTGCACGCTGGACGCCGTCACCCACACCCTGGCCGACGGCACGCTCACCGGTCCGGAACTGGTGGTCGACGACGGCGGCGACGTCACCCTGCTGATCCACAAGGGCTACGAGCTCGAGCAGGGCGACAAGTGGGTCGATTCGCCGTCCGACAACCACGAGATCAAGGTCATCAAGGACCTGCTCAAGCGCGTGGCGCAGGAACGCCCGGGCTTCTGGACCCGGCTGGTGAAGGACTGGCGCGGTGTGTCCGAGGAGACCACCACCGGCGTGCACCGCCTCTACCAGATGATGGAGGCAGGCAAGCTGCTGGTGCCGGCGATCAACGTCAACGACTCCGTCACCAAGTCGAAGTTCGACAACCTCTACGGCTGCCGCGAATCGCTGGCCGACGGCATCAAGCGCGCCACCGACCTGATGATCGCGGGGAAGGTCGCCTTCGTGGCCGGCTACGGCGACGTCGGCAAGGGCAGCTCGCACTCGCTGCGCGGCCTCGGCGCGCGCGTGATCGTCTCGGAGATCGACCCCATCAACGCGCTGCAGGCGGCGATGGAAGGCTTCGAGGTCAAGGCGATCGAGGACGTCCTGCCGTTTGCCGACATCTACGTCAGCTGTACCGGCAACAAGGACATCATCACCCTCGAGCACATGAAGGCGATGAAGAACAACGCGCTGGTGTGCAACATCGGCCACTTCGACAACGAGATCCAGATGGACCGCCTCAACGCCAGCGGCGCCGAGCGCGACCAGATCAAGCCGCAGGTCGATCGCTACACGTTCAAGGACACCGGCAGGAGCATCTACATCCTGGCCGAAGGCCGGCTGATCAATCTGGGCTGCGCGCACGGCCACCCGAGCTTCGTGATGTCCAACTCCTTCTCCAACCAGACGCTCGCCGCGATCGACCTGTGGAAGAACAAGGACAGCTACGACAAGACGGTGTATCGCCTGCCCAAGCTGCTCGACGAGGCAGTGGCGCGCCTGCATCTCGAGCAGATTGGCGTGAAGCTGACCCGGCTCACGCAGGCACAGGCCGACTACCTCGGCGTGCCCGTGGAAGGTCCGTACAAGCCTGATCACTACCGCTACTGAGTTCGCCACGGGGCCGCGAAAGCGGCCCCTCTGGTCTGCATCGCCATGAATCCGAACCACTCCTATTCATTCGAGCTTTTTCCGCCGCGCACACCGGAAGGTGCAGCGAAGCTTCCGGCCGTCGTGGCGAAACTGGCGTCCGTGAAGCCGGCGTTCTTCAGCGTGACCTATGGCGCCGGCGGTTCGGATCAGGACGGTACCTATGAAACCGTGTGCCGCGTGGTGGCGGACACGGGCATCGAGGCGGCGCCGCACCTGACCTGCGTCGGCTCGACGCGGGCGAAGGTCGCCGCACTGCTGGAGCGCTACAAGGCGGCGGGCGTCAGGCGCATCGTCGCCCTGCGTGGCGATCTGCCCGCCACCTCGCTGGGCACCGAGGCGCCGGGCGATTTCCGCTATGCCAACGAACTGGTCGAATACATCCGCACCCTGCACGGCCGGAATTTCCAGATCGAGGTCGCGGCCTATCCCGAGACGCACCCGCAGGCGACGACTCCCGACGCCGACTTTCTCGCGTTCAAGCGCAAGGCCGAGGCCGGCGCGGACGCGGCGATCACGCAGTACTTCTTCA
>CAMLNE010000449.1 GCA_946481265.1 uncultured Panacagrimonas sp.
GCGCACGCACGCGTGGCGCGCGCCGGGACTGGATCTGCGCGAGTTCGATCCGCTGGTGCGCAACGACGGTTCGGATTCGCAGAGCCTGGACGAGATGCTGGAAGTGCTGCAGGCCGGGGGCATGGATCTGCTGCAGGCGATGCGCATCCTGGTGCCGCCGGCGACCCAGTCGCTGGAATACCGCGACACCGAGCTGGCCGCGTTCTACGAGTACTACGCGCTCAACAGCGAGCCCTGGGACGGGCCTGCCGGCATCGTCCTGTGCGATGGGCGCTACGCGGCCTGCTCGCTGGACCGCAACGGGCTGCGTCCCGCGCGCTGGCTGCGCACCCGCGACCGGCACGTGCTGATCGCCTCGGAAGCCGGGGTGTGGCCGATGCCGGCGGACGAGATCGAAGCCAAGGGCAAGCTCGGACCGGGCGAGATGATCGCGATCGACCTGCATGCCGGCACCCTGCTGGACTCGGAAGCGATCGACGCGATCAACCGCGCACGCGCGCCGTACAAGCGCTGGCTGCAGCGCGGCATGACCTATCTGCACAGCGAACTGATCGATCCGGCGCTGGCCAATGCGCCGTTCGACGCGTCCACCCTCGCCGGCTTCCAGAAGCTGTTCCAGCTGACCCGCGAAGAGCGCGAGTACGTGCTGCGCCCGCTGGCCGAGACCGAGCAGGAAGCCACCGGCTCGATGGGCGACGACACCCCGCCGGCCGCGCTTTCGCGTCACGACCGCCCGCTGTACGACCGCTTCCGCCAGGCCTTCGCCCAGGTCACCAATCCGCCGATCGATCCATTGCGCGAGGACTGCGTGATGTCGCTGGCCACGCAGTTGGGCCGCGAAGGCAATATCTTCGACGACGGCCCGCACGCGGTGCGCCACGTCAACCTCAACTCGCCGGTGCTCTCGCAGCGCAAGCTGCGCGAGCTGCTGGCGCGCGCACCCGAACTGTTCGGCACCGCGCCGGACGCGTCCTATCGCTACCTCGACCTCAACTTCGATCCGGCCGAGGGCATGCGCGCGGCGCTCGAGCGCCTGAACCGCGAAGCCGAAGCCGCCGCGCGCAGCGGTGTGTTGCTGCTGATCGTGAGCGATCGCCGTCCGCGCCGCGATGCGCTGATGCTGCATGCGCTGCTGGCCACCGGCGCGGTCCACCAGCACCTGGTCCGCGCCGGGCTGCGCTGCGCGGTCAACCTGATCGTGGAAACCGGCACCGCGCGGGACCCGCACCACATCGCCTGCCTGCTCGGCTTCGGCGCCACCGCGGTGTATCCGTATCTGGCCTACCAGACCCTGCACGACCTGGGCGTGCGCGGGATCCTCAAGACCAAGTCCGGCGAAACCGCACAGATCGGCCGCAGCTACCGGCGCGGGGTCAAGAAGGGCCTGCTCAAGATCCTGTCGAAGATGGGCATCAGCACCATCGGCAGCTATCGCGGCGCGCAGCTGTTCGAGATCGTCGGCCTCGACCGCGAGGTGGTCGACCTGTGCTTCGCCGGCGCAGCCAGCCGCATCGGCGGCCTGGGCTTCGAGGCATTGCAGGCCCAGACCGCGGAGCGTGCGCGCTTCGCCTGGAACAACAACACGCTGCCCGCGATCGGCGGCGTGCTGCGCTACATGCCCGACGGCGAGGACCACCAATTCAACCCGGAGGTGGTGATCGCGCTGCAGCGCGCCACCCAGAGCGGCGATGCGCAGGACTGGCGCGCCTACGCCGATGCGGTGAACACGCGCCAGCCGGCGGCGCTGCGCGACCTGCTGGCGCTGCGCGCGGCGGCGACGCCGGTGGCGCTAGAGCAGGTGGAACCGGTCGAAGCGATCGTGCGCCGCTTCGACTCGGCCGCGATGAGCCTGGGCGCGCTCTCGCCAGAGGCGCACGAAGCGCTGGCGATCGCGATGAACCGCCTGGGCGGGCGCAGCAATTCCGGCGAGGGCGGCGAGGATCCCGCGCGCAACGGCAGCGAACGCCGTTCCAAGATCAAGCAGGTCGCGTCCGGCCGCTTCGGCGTCACACCCGAATACCTGGTCAATGCCGAAGTCCTGCAGATCAAGGTCGCGCAGGGCGCCAAGCCCGGCGAGGGCGGACAGCTACCCGGACACAAGGTCAATGCGCTGATCGCACGCCTGCGCCACGCCACCCCCGGCATCGGCCTGATCTCGCCGCCGCCGCACCACGACATCTATTCGATCGAGGACCTGGCCCAGCTGATCCACGACCTGCGCCAGGTCAATCCCGAGGCGCTGATCTCGGTGAAGCTGGTCTCGCATGCCGGCGTCGGCACGATCGCCTCGGGCGTGGTGAAGGCCGGCGCGGACCTGGTCACGATTTCCGGCCACGACGGCGGCACCGGCGCGAGCCCGCTGTCTTCGATCCGCTACGCCGGCACGCCCTGGGAACTGGGCCTGTCGGAAGCGCGCCAGGCGCTGCTGGCCAACGAGCTGCGCGAGCGGGTGATCGTGCAGGCCGACGGCGGACTCAAGACCGGGCTGGATGTGGTCAAGGCCGCGTTGCTGGGCGCGGAAAGCTTCGGCTTCGGCACCGCGCCGATGATCGCGCTGGGCTGCAAGTACCTGCGCATCTGCCACCTCAACAACTGCGCCACCGGCGTCGCCACCCAGGA
>CAMLNE010000450.1 GCA_946481265.1 uncultured Panacagrimonas sp.
TGCGCTACCTCGAGATCTGCGACGGCAACATGCAGGAAGGCTCGTTCCGCTGCGACGCCAACGTGTCCGTGCGCCGCAAGGGCACGGAAAAGTTCGGCACGCGCACCGAGACCAAGAACGTCAATTCGTTCCGCTACGTCGAGAAGGCCATCGAGTACGAGATCGAGCGCCAGATCGAGGTCATCGAGAGCGGCGGCAAGATCATCCAGGAGACGCGGCTGTTCAACCCCGACACGGGCGAGACCAAGTCGATGCGCACCAAGGAAGACGCCAACGACTACCGCTACTTTCCGGATCCGGACCTGCTGCCGGTGGTGGTCGAGGCGAGCCAGCTCGAGGCGATCCGCGCCACCCTGCCGGAACTGCCCGAGGCCAAGCGCCTGCGCTTTTCCAGCCAGTACGGACTGCCCCGGTACGACGCCGGCGTGCTCACCGGCGAATCGGCGCTGGCCGACTACTACGAGGCGGTGGTCGCGGCCAGCGGCGCGGATCCCAAGACCGTGTCGAACTGGATCACCACCGACCTGCTCGGCGCGCTGCACAAGATCGGCAAGGACATCACGACCTCCCCGGTCAGCGCCGACATGCTCGCCGGCATGCTCAAGCGCATCGCCGACAAGACCATCTCCGGCAAGATCGCCAAGGACGTGTTCGAGGCGATGCTCAACGGCGAGGGCGATGCGGACACCATCATCAAGGCCAAGGGCCTGGTGCAGATCACCGACGACGGCGCGATCCTCGCGGCCATCGACAAGGTGATGGCCGCCAGTCCCGGCCAGCTGGCCGACTACCGCAGCGGCAAGGACAAGCTGTTCGGCTTCTTCGTGGGCCAGGTGATGAAGGCCACGCAGGGCAAGGCCAACCCGGATGCGGTGAACCGGCTGTTGAAGGAGAAGCTGGCGGGGTGAGCGGCGAGCCGCTCGCGGCTACCCGGCGCCCGCGGCGTACGGATTCATGAACCTGCTGACCACATTCGCCTTCGACAATCACGTCGCGCACGGTGCCCTCGTGCGGCTGAAGGCGGGGGTGTCCGAGCTTCTCGACCAGCGTGCCTACCCTCCCGACCTGCGCACCCTGCTCGGCGAGGCGATGGCGGCAATGCCGCTGCTGGCCACGCACCTGAACTTCGAGGGGCGCATCAACCTGCAGTTCCAGGCCTTGCCGGCCACGCGCACCATCGCGCCGTCGAAGACCCAGCTGCTGGTCGCGCAGATCGATCACCACCTGCGCGTGCGCGCCATGGCCAAGGCGGATGCCGACGCCGCCGGCGGCTTCCGGGATCTGCTCGAAGGCGGCGTGCTCGCGCTGATGGTGGAGCCCACCGGCGGGACGCGCACGGCGACCCAGGCCCTGGTGCTGATCGAGGGCGAGCGGCTGGAGAACGCCCTGGAGTTCTACTTCGAGCGCTCCGAGCAGTTGCCCACCCTGATCCGCCTGGCGGTGCGCGGCGACGAACTGGCCGGCTTCATGCTGCAGCGCATGCCGATCGAGTCGGCCCGGGGCGGGCGACAGGAAGACTGGGAACACCTGCGCATCCTGGCCGGCACGCTGACGCGCGACGAACTGCTCGATGTGGAGGCGGATCGCCTGCTGATGCGTCTGTTCACGGACGCACCGCCGCTCAGGCGATTCGAGCCGCGCGCGGTGCAGGTGCAGTGCAACTGCGATCGCGCGGGCATCGCGCGGCTGCTGATCTCGCTCGGGCGCGAGGAGGTGGATTCGATCATCGCCGAACAGAGCCGCGTCAGCGTGACCTGCGAATTCTGCGGCCGGGACTATGTCTTCACCCCGGCCGAGGCTGCGGAGCTGTTCAGCGCGGTCAGCAGCCAGCCATCGGGTACGCGGCACTGAGCGCCTGCGGGATGTCGCCCGTCCACCAAGCCCTGACGCAGCGCGGCCCCGGGCCTGCAGCGGCACGCTCGACGGTGCGTGCAGCGGCCGCGCCGGGCCCGGACCGGGCAGGGCCTTGATCCTGCCGCGCTACCGCGTCGCGGACTCCACGATCCCGCTGGCGGGCAAGGGGCTGTTCCTCGACGAGGAGGTGGCGCGAGGCCGCGTCATCCTGGCGCCGGACAACATCCACACCGTGTGGTCCGAAGCGAGGCTGCGTACCTATCCGGACGACTCGGTGGAAGCGCGCTCGAGCGTGCGCTGGTTCGAGGATCGTTTCTCGCTCACTCCCGAGTGGAGCGACGAGTGCTACGTGAATCACTCCTACTCGCCCACCGCGCTGTGGCACCTCGGTTTCGTGTTCGCCCTGACTGACCTGCCGGCGGGCACGGAAGTTACGATGGACTACCGCTACGTGATCGGCGACGGCGAGCAGATGCCGTTCCAGGATTCCGTGACGGGGTGCCCGATCGTCGGGCTGCCGTGGGAAGAATGTGTGGGCGCAACGGCCGCACAACTCGCCACCCTGTTCATGCGCTGAAGCGAGCCCGCGCGGTCGCCAGCACGACCGGAGAACGCCATGCGGGACGAGATCTACATCGTGGGCGTCGGCATGACGCCGTTCGGGCGGCAGCCGGACAAGTCGTTCCGGCAGCTTGCCGCCGAGGCCCAGGACGTCGAGTGCGCGGTCGGGGCCGGCGAGACCGGCGGCTGC
>CAMLNE010000451.1 GCA_946481265.1 uncultured Panacagrimonas sp.
TCCTGTCTGCCAGGAACGCAAGCGCGGTACATGCCCGCTGCGAAGCGCCTCTAGGCGTATCCGAGGAGCACTAGTGGGGCCTCAGTGCACGCGATGGCCGTGCGGTCGATTGCCTGGGCCTGCCCTTGGCCGACACCGGACGCAGGAAAGTCGCGGCTCTCCGCGTTCCTCTAGTGGGATTGCGTGATCGTCAGCGGCGGACCACGTCGCGCGTCGGCCGCTTGCGCCGGAACAGGGCCACGACGATCAGGACCACGATCGCGCCGAGCAGTGCGCCGACAAAGCCCGCCGGCTGTCCGGGCGAGTACCAGCCCATTTTCTGTCCGGCCCAGCCCGCAAGGAGCGCGCCCGCGATGCCGACCAGCGTGGTCATGATGATTCCCATGCCGTCGTCGCCTGGCTTCAGGAACCGGGCGAGCAGCCCCACGACGAAACCGATCAGGATGATGACAAGCCAGTTGCTGCTGCCGAACAGTTCCATGCCGCCCTCCGCCGGAAAGATGCGGTGAGCTTAGCGCAGCGGCTTCGTGCGAGGACGGAGTTTGAAGAGCACGGCCGCACAGCGGATCGCAGGCTAAGAATCGCTGGACAGGCGTGCGTGCGCAGGGGGTCCGCCGCCCAGCTTCTCAGCTGATTTAACAATTAATTAACTTCACGAAATCGCCGATCCGCAACACTTCGATGGCGCAATACCCGGATCACGGAAGGACCGGACGAGACTCAAGGAGGATTGTCGTTGCACCTACTCCCCGCCCAGAACCCGCCAGCGCAAGCCCGTGCAGCTGCTTGCGTCCCGGACTGTGCGCTGCGCGATGACGCGCGGGCCTCGCGGCCATCTCGTCTCCAACCAGGAAACCATCCATGAAACAGCTCGACAGCCTGCGATCCCTGGCGGGTGCGGCGGGGTGCCTGCTGCTGCTTGCACTGCTGTCCGCCTGCAGGCAGGGCAGCCCGGCACCGGCGACCCAGGACGCCGCGCAATCTACGGAGTCGCGAGCCACCCCTACGCCAGAGATCAACGAGAAGGAAGACAGCAAAGTGGCCGACCATGCATATGAAAAGCAGAGCGCGACCCCGCCTGCACCGGATGCCGTGCTCTATTTCATCTACAACAAGGATGGCGACGGCGCGACTTCGTACGAGATCGAGAACGGCAGCGTCGCCACGTACTGGTACGGGCACCAGTTCGACCTGCGCGGCAAGCATTACTTCGCCGGCTTCGCGTACAGCACGCCAGAAAAGTTCGGGGCGGCCGAAGACGAGCCAAATCCCGCTCCGGGCAGCAAGGTCACGCTGGCCAACGCCACGTTCGTGCTGAGCAAGCCGGGCACCGAGAAGCCGTGGTCGCTGGTCGGAGCCGAGCCCTACAGCGGCGAGTTCGGTGCCTATGAGAAGGGCGACGAAGTCGACCCCAAGCGCAATGCGGTGAGCTATGAAACCGGGGACGGACAGTTCGTGCTCGCGGTGCCGACGACGTCGCTGCAGTCGGGGAGCGAGTTGACTGGTTATGCGGTCCTGCGTTTCCAGCCAGGCGAACTCGAGGACATCGACGATCACCATTGGCGCTACCTGGGAACGATCTGGACCGGAGAGGACAATTCGGCGGCGTGCGACGAAGGCGAAGTCATGCCCTGCGCTGCGAGTTCCGGCACGCTTGCGTTCAAGCCAGGTGGCCAGGCGCTGCCCGATATCTTGGTGACGCCACAAGGAACGACGATTGCGTCCCCGGGCAAGACGCGCACGTTGGGCCCCGAGGACCGCTCCACCTATACCTATGACCCCAGGAAGAAGGAGTACGTAGCCAAGTCAGGCAGCTAGGCGCAAGCCACTCGTGCAGGAGGTTGACCGAGAACAGGAGACTCACGGAGGAGTCCGGTTGACGAATCGCGGTAACCCGCAACCCATCAACCCAAAGGAATGATCATGGCACGCGATTACAGCAGGGCGGAGGTCCTGGACATCATCGAACGCGAAGCGCAGGAACGGAACATCCCGCGCGATGATTTCATGCGCTTCGCCTACATCGAAACGGGCGGAACGTTCGACGAAAGCGTCAGCCGGGGGCCCAACGGCGCGAAAGGGCTGTTCCAGTTCGTGCCCGGGACCGCCGATCAGTACGGCATCCGCGGCAGGGAACTCGATCCGGTCGCCAATACCGACGCTGCGGCCCGGCTGTACCTGGACAACCAGCGGCAACTCGTGCGGCGACATACGCAGGACGGCCGGGTCTATCTCTCGGGTGCGCAGGAACCGGGCGGGCTCGACATGTACCTGGCGCACCAGCAGGGGGCCGCAGGATACCGGTCGATCCAGACCGCGATCGCCACCGGCGAGTTCAGTCGCGACGATACGCGCAGCAAGATCCTCAACAACGTCAGTGCGCGGGACATGCGCGCCGTGACCGGCGTGTCGATGGACGAATTCCGGTCGATGTCCGACAAGCAGATGGCGGAAACCTTCGTCCGGTACTGGGACACCAAGTTCGATCGGGTGCGCATCCCCGAGAAGGGCATCGAACCGGTCGTCGACGGCCGCGCGACCCAACGCCCCGACACGCAACAGCCCACGCCGCAAACGCGCGCCGATTCGCAGGCGCCGTCCGGC
>CAMLNE010000452.1 GCA_946481265.1 uncultured Panacagrimonas sp.
ACCGCGCAACTGGAAAACAAGTCCACCTCGGAACAGGAGCTGCTGGACCAGCTGCGGTGACTGCGGCAGCGCGAAGAAATGGCCGGGATGGGTGCGCGAGGGCACCAGGTAGTCACGCGCACCCTCGGGCGTGGCGCGTGTCAGGATCGGCGTCTCCACGTCGATGAAGCCGTTCTCGTCCATGTAGTTGCGCATGCGCCGGATCACATCGTGGCGCAGCCGCAGGTTCTTCTGCAGCGCGGGGCGGCGCAGATCGACGTAGCGGAACTTGAGGCGGGTGTCCTCGCCGACGTTGTCGTCGTCGAGCTGAAAGGGCGGCGTCTCGGCGCGGTTGAGCAGCTCGGCGTGCTTGGCCAGCACCTCGATCTTGCCGGTGCTCAGGCCGGCGTTCTCGGTGCCCGCCGGTCGCGGCCGCACGCGGCCGGTGATGCGCACGACATATTCGGAACGGAAGCGATCGGCGAGCGCAAAGGCCTCGGCCGTGTCCGGGTCGAACACGCACTGCAGCAGACCCTCACGGTCGCGCAGGTCGATGAAGATGACGCCGCCGTGATCGCGGCGGCGATGGACCCAGCCACAGACCGTGACCGTCTCGCCGGTCAGGGCTTCCGTGACCTGACCGCAGTAGTGGGAACGCATGGAGTGCAGGCACGGCAAAAAAGAGGCGCGAATTGTAGCCGCGTGCCCCTCGCCCTGCTCGGATACCGCCGCGACGGGCGGTTGCACCCTAGGTCGAGGGGCTGCTGCCCGTGCTCGACGGCGCGGCGGCCGCGGCCGCCGCCGGCTTGGTTTCGGCCTTGGATTCGCTCTTGGCGGGGGCCGCCTTGGCATCCGGCTTGGCATCCGGCTTGGCAGCGTCGCCCGCGCTGTCGCCGGCCAGGTTGCGTTTACCCTCGGACTTGAAGTCGGTCTCGTACCAGCCCGCACCCTTCAGACGGAAGCCCGCCGCCGAGATCATCTTCGACAGCTGGGGGGCCCCGCAGGCCGGACAGTCGGTGGGCGCGGGATCGGACATCCGGTGATTGATTTCCGAGACGGCGCCGCAGGCGGCACAACTGTATTCGTAGAGAGGCATGGTGAAAGTGCGTCGACTCCAGGATCCGAGGTGTTGAACCAGCAACGTCCCAGATGGACGCTATTGCCATTGTTTCAAGACCACCGGACCCGACTCAAGCCGAGTGGCGTCGCTGGCGGCTTCCGGGCAGCCGCAACGGACGGCCCGCGCCCGGGCTCATTCGGGCTTTGCCCGGCGCTTTTTCCCGTCGCCGGGCGTGCCGACGACCTTGCACTCCTCGATCACCACCGAGCTGCGCCTGCCGTCCTGCGACCAGGTCCAGCGCTCGCGCCCGTCCTTGCGCTGGACCTCGTCCGGGCTGCCCAGCGCACGGCGCACCTGGTCCGGCGTCATGTCCTTGACCACCCTGCGCTCGGCGATCGCCGCCTCGACGCGCGCCGCCTGCGCCTTGCGGCCGGCGTGCGCCTTGAGCCAGGCCGCGTCCGCGCGCTCGCGTTCCTGCCGGCGCTGCGCACGCCGGGCATCGTGGGCGGCGGCCAGGTCGGCCTCCTCGCCCGCCGGCAGCCGGCCGATCGCCGGCAGCACATGGGGCCGGGCGCCGGCAGCGCAGGGTCGGTCCGTGTACAGCGTCCGACCCTCCGCTTCGCAGCGATACACCGCCGCCGGGCAGGTTGCGCAGGCAAGCAGCAGGCAGGGCAAGAGCAGGCAGCGCATGGCGCGCTCCAGGGGCTGGGGTGTACCCGGAACGCTAGTCCCGCCTCCGACCCTGCTCCAGCCCGCGATCGCGCAGTCAGCCCGCGTCGGGAATCATCATCAGCAGGTCGGTGACGCCGACGTCCTGGCCAGCCTGGGTCAGCAGGGCGGAGAGCTGGCCGCGATGATGCACCGCAAGCCCGCAGACGCGGATGGTCGCCGACCGACGGCTGCCAGCTTCCAGGCCCTCGCCTCAACCACGCGCTTAATGACAAAGATTCAGCGCCTAATGACAAGTATCCGCATTGAGGCCAGTTCACCATCGGCTCACGGCCGGCGCCAACCCGGTTTCTGCCCAGTTCGCCAGTAGTCGGACTCCGTGCGACGGTCGAGGATCTGTTGGCGGAGGTGCTTGCCGTGGGATGAATAAGGAGTTGCGTTCAATTGCGACGCAATCGGAGCGGCTCACATTGGACGATGAATAACCCGCCTTTGAGTACCGAGCTGGGCTCATGACATGTGGCCCTCGGCTCAAATGATGCGATGGATATGTTCGTGTTGACGCCTTACCTCTCCTGAGAACAGATCATGCAGCTTCCTTACGATTCGGGGCATGTACGGCGCCGCTTTTACCTCGTCCGGCATGGGCATGCGATGGGCGGCGATGAAAAGTCGGCGAGATACTCCATCGACATCACCCTCACACCCGAAGGAATCGCACAGGCGCAGGCGGCGCGTGACTTTTTGCGCGAGGTCCGATTCGACGATGCCTGGAGTTCGCACATCGGACGCGCGCAGGAAACGGCCCGAATCATCTTGGAGGGCCGAAGCCTTGGGCTGAAGTGAACCGCCCCGGTTTTCCCGGAGGCTCGTTGATGTGAGTCACGCCGCGAGG
>CAMLNE010000453.1 GCA_946481265.1 uncultured Panacagrimonas sp.
GGTTTATTCGAGCGAAAACAGACGTTCGCCCTGCGCCAGGGGAAGCCGGACGGTGGCCGAGGCGGGCACGCAGAGACCGCGCGCGGTGTCGATGTGAACGTCGAGATCCACCAGGCCGTGGCCGCGGTCGTCGCGGTAGTGACGCAGAACCTGACCCTCTGCGCGCATGGTGTCGCCGGGATGCACGCTGGCGACCATGCGCATCCGTCGACGGCAGATGAAGCTCGAGGGGCCGCCCCAGTCGGTGATCAGACGGTCGATGAAGCCGTGGAAGAAAATGGTGCTGACGTAGATATTCGGCTGGCCCTGCGCGCGTGCGTACTCGGGGTTGTGATGACCCGGAAAATAATCCCAGGTGGACGCGGCATTCAGGATGATGCGCGAGTACTCCACCAGGAGTTCGACCGCTGGCAGGGTGTCGCCGACCTTGACCTCGGACCAGAGCCGCTGCGGGTAGATCGCCGTGGCGCTCATGACGCGGCCGCCTCGTAGCGGTACAGCACGTTGGTGAGGCGCGCGACCGGCCGGCCCTGGGCGTCGAGCAGGTTCATGCAGGTGGTGACGAAGTGGCCGCGGCCCAGACGCGTGTTCTTTTCCGGGCTGATGTCCACGATCTCCTCGTACACGCTGAGATGATCGCCCCAGCGGATTGGCCGCAGGAATTCACAGTCGGTGTCCACGTTGATGAACGTCTGTCCCGGCAGTGGCACATCCACCGCCAGCGAGGGTGGGGACGTCTGCGCGCCGCCAGGTTTCCACGGCAGCGACATGATCAGACTCATGGTCATGCCGCTCGGCGCCAGCGGTGCGCCGAACTGCGCTGTGGCCCATTGCCGGTCCCAGTAGGCCGGGTTGCCGTCTTCCGACAGCGCGGCGAACAGCTTGCAGCGGGATTCATCGACCGCAACGTCGGTCAGGCGCAGCGCGCTACGGCGGCCGATCCACTCGCGTGCCTGCTCGTAGCTGCCCAGTGCCGTGCCGACATCGCTGCGCTGTGTCGTCGACTTCATGGCCGCTTCAGCCGATCATGCTGTAGCCGCCAGAGACCGAGAGCACTTGCCCGGTGATGTGGCCCGCGGAGAGGGGCGAGGACAGGAAGACCACCGCGTTGGCGATGTCGCGCGGACGTCCGACTTTCTTCAGCGGCAGGGCCGCAGCGACTTTCTCAAGCTGATCGGGGGTGAACAGCGGCTTGGCCCACATGCTGTCCTTGCCGACTTCGTCCTCGGTTTCTGGAATGGTCACGCCCGGGCAGACGCAGTTGCAGCGGATACCGTAGCGGCCGTTCTCCTTGGCGATGGTTTTCATGAAGCTATTGACGGCCGCCTTCATGCCGCCATAGACCGCTTCCTTCGGCTCGCCCTGGCGGCTGGCGTCGGAGCTGATCGAGACGATGCTGCCGCCCCCCTGCGCAGGAATCATTTTTTCCAATGCAGCGCGCGTGCAGTTGAGTACGCCGTGGAAGTTGATGCGGATGATCTTTTCCCAGAACTCGGGCGTGGTCTGCATGAAAAACATCAACTGGTCCCAGCCCACGTTGTTCACCAGCGCGTTGATCGCGCCGTAGCGGGTCATGGCGGCCTCCATCAGCGCCTGGGCCTGATCGAGTTGGGTCACGTCCGTGCGCACCACCTGCACGTCGGCGGCACCGGCCGCCCGCGCCAGGTCCGCCACCTTGCCGGCCTGGATCTCGTCGATGTCGCCGATGGTGATGCGCGCACCTTCGGCCGCGAAACCGAGCACGAGGGCCCGGCCAATGTTGGAGCCGCCGCCGGTGATGACGACGGATTTGTCCTTGAGTCCGAGATCCACTGAATTCTCCGGGTTGTTGGTTGATCGCGAGCATCGTCAAGCTGGGGCATCGGCAGGATGCTTGACGCAAGGAACATTAGCGCATCATTCTACCGAATGGTAGTTAGAGAACCGTGGAATTGGACATGCCCTTCACCGACCGATATTCAAGCGTGGTCCGGGCCAGGCATCCGTGGGCAAATATTAGCCAAAGGGTCGGCGGTTCCATCGGCGTGGCAGAATTGCGGCGGGACAGGGGACTGCGGACATGGTGATGGCGATAGCGAAGCGAAAAGCTCGACTGACGAAGAAGGGCACGGAAGCGCCTGCCGAACTCACGCGCGGATATATCCTGAAGGCGGCGGCGAAGCTGTTTCGCGACCAGGGCTACGTGGCGACGACCCTACGCCAGATCGCAGATTCGGCGGGCATCCAGGCCGGAAGCGTGTATTACCACTTTCGTTCCAAGGACGAGATCCTGGCCGAGATCCTCGACACCGGAATAGACGAAGTGCGGAAGTCGGTCGGGAATCGCCTGGATGCCTTGCCCAAGAATGCTACGCCGAGGCAAAAGATTGCCGCAGGGATCGAGGGCCATCTGATCGGGTTGCTCCAGCATGGTGATTTCACATCCGCCAGCATCCGGACCTATGGCCAACTACCGGCACACCTGAAGCGGTCCAACCAGCTGCGTCGCAAGGACTACAGTGCGTTCTGGGACAGCCTGCTTGCGGAGGCCGCAGAGCGTGGAGGACTTCGCACGGGCGTCGATCTGCAGCGGCGCGAATGTCCGGAGTACCGCTTCGCCCA
>CAMLNE010000454.1 GCA_946481265.1 uncultured Panacagrimonas sp.
GAAATGCGGCGCCAGCCCCTCGGGCTGGCTGGTATCGCCCGAGCGGCGCAGGCGCTGCGCGAGTTCGGAAACCGGGCTCATCACCCGCGACGCGGCCCACCAGCCCACGAGCAGCGAGAACAACGAGAACACCAGCACCGAGCCATAGATCGCGCGCTGGAATTGCGCCTCGCCGCGCGCGGCCTGGGTCATGTCGTAGGCGAGGAAGAACCATTCGTTGGGCGTCTTGCGCACCGCCAGCTTGTAGGCGAACGAACTGCCGTCCGGGTTGGTGCCGCGGATGCTGTGGATGCCGTCTGGCAGCTCGTACCAGTCGGGCTGCTCGATCCGCAGCTCATCGAAGCGATCGCGCCTGACCACGCGCCCCAGCATCTGCTGCACGCCGAACTCCGGCTTGCGCTCCGGATCGGTGAAGTACTGGCGCGCGTACTCGGTGATGTTGCGGTTCATCACGTCTTCCACCAGCTGGTCCTCGACCCGGTTGCGGGTCCAGTTGGTGGCGAACGCGAACAGCAGGGTCAGCCCGGTGCCGAGCAGCAGGAAAGACAGAATGATGCGGCTGCGCAGCCGCCGCCGGTATTGCGGTCTTCGGCGCGAGGCGCCTCTGGCGTCGGCTGACATCAGGCCCTAGGCGTTCGCATCGGGCGCGGCGATGCGATAGCCGATGCCGTGGCGGGTCTGGATCAGCTGCGTGGGAAAGGGCTTGTCGACCACGGCGCGCAGGCCGTGGATGTGCACGCGCAGCGAGTCCGAATCCGGCAGCTCCTCGCCCCAGACGCGGGTTTCGAGCTCCTGCCGGGTCACCACCGCGGGCGAGGCTTCCATCAGCGCCTGCAGGATCTTCAGCGCGGTTGGATTGAGCTGCAGCAGCCTGCCCTCACGCCGGACTTCCAGGGTATCAAGGTTGTATTGCAGGTCGGCGACATCCAGCACCCGCGTCTGCACGCCCTTGCCGCGGCGCGACAGGGCGTTGAGCCGCACTTCCACTTCCTGCAACGCGAACGGCTTGATCAGGGAGTCGTCGGCCCCCGAATCGAAACCGGCCAGTTTGTTGTCCAGGGTGTCGCGCGCGGTCAGCATCAGCACCGGCGTCTGCATGCGCGCCTCGTTGCGCAGCTTGCGGCAGACCTCCAGTCCGTCCATGCCCGGCAGGTTGAGATCCAGCACGATCGCGTCGAACTCATGTACCACCGCCAGATGCAGCCCGGTCACGCCGTCGGCCGCGAAATCGACCGTGTGGCCGCGGTCCTCGAGATAGTCGCCAAGATTGGCGGCGATGTCCTGGTTGTCTTCGATCACGAGGATGCGCATCGGCGGTTCCTGTCTGGGTACGGGGGGCGGGTGGCCAGCGAAGGGCTCGCATGAGACCGGACCACGTTGCGGCAGTTCCATTGCAGCCGCGTCGTAAGGATTCTGGCACAGCGGCAGGGGCAGACGCGCGAGCGTACGGCCAAAACAAAGACCCAAGCGAGAAGCCCGCTTGGGCCAAGGGAATTGCCCCGATTGACCGTGTCTGCACGCCTTGCGGCGGGTACCACTGGAGAGAGCGCAGAACTCGGTCCAGACAGACTACGCAGGGTGCGATTAAACCCCTGTTAAACCGGCCGTGAAGACCTGGTTAAGTGCGGCGCTGCCAGCGCCTCCCCACGTGCCGAACCTCGGCGGATGCGGCCAGGTGGTCGATGATCCGGCCCGCGATGTCCACGCCGCTGGCCTCCTCGATGCCCTCCAGCCCCGGCGACGCGTTCACCTCCAGCACCAGAGGGCCGCGCCGTGACCGGATGAGGTCCACGCCGGCAATGCCCAGCCCCAGTACGGCCGCTGCACGCACGGCGGTATCCCGTTCGGCGTCGCTGGCCTGCACCGCCTTGGCGGTCCCACCCCGATGCAGGTTCGAGCGAAAATCGCCTCTGGGCGCCTGCCGGCGCATCGTGGCCACCACGTCGCGGCCCACGACGAAGCAGCGCAGGTCCGCACCCCTGGCCTCGGCCACGAATTCCTGCACCAGGAAATTGGCGTAGAGCCCGCGCAGCGCCTCGATCACGCTACGCGAGGCCGACGGTTTCTCGGTCAGCATGACCCCGGCGCCCTGGGTACCTTCATTGAGCTTGATCACGTGCGGCGGCGGCCCGAGCATCGCCAGCAGGTCGGCGGTGTCATCCGGGTTGTCGCCGAACACCGTCGCCGGCAGGCCGATGCCCTGCGCCGCCAGCAGCTGATGGCAGCGCAACTTGTCGCGCGCGCGCGCGATCGCATCCGATGGATTGGGCGTGTAGCTGCCCATCAGCTCGAACTGGTGCACCACCGCGCAGCCGTAGCGCGTGATCGAGGCACCGATTCTCGGAATCACCGCGGTATAGCCGGAGATCGCCTGCCCCTTGTAGCGCATGGCGAACCCGCTGGAGGCGATATGCATATAGCAACGCAGCGGGTCGAGCACCCGTGCGGTATGCCCACGCTCGCGCGCGGCCTCGACCAGCCGCCGGGTGGAATACAGCTTGCTGTTGCGCGAAAGGATGGCGAGTTTCATGGTGTCCCGGGGAGTGCCGCGCCGCGTCGGACGAAGGAGCGTGCCGGATCGACGGTGAACGCGCCTTGCA
>CAMLNE010000455.1 GCA_946481265.1 uncultured Panacagrimonas sp.
CCCATGACGCCCGGCCGCCTTGCAAGGCGCCGCACATCGGAACGTGCCTGCGCCAGGCCGAGCCGGGTGCCCCGATGCCGTCGCGACCTCACGGTCGAATCCTGACAGCCCGCCATGAAACATACGCCCGACTTCCTCGAACAGGCCTACGACCCGCGCGATCCCAGCCCCTGGCTTGCGCTCTACCTCGACCGGAGCACGCCGCTGGACGAGGAGGTGAAGCGTGCCTGGCTGGCGGATTCCAGCTCGCGCTCGCGCCAGTTCGTGCTGCCGTTCGTGCGCCCGTTCGCGCGCACGCTGATCGTGCTGTTCCAGGTGGTCAAGACATTCACGCCGCGCCGCTGGGCGTTCTCGCGCCAGCTGCACCGACTGCTGGCCTGGGGCATGGAGAACTTCATCCGGCCCGAAGCGAACTGGCTGATCCTGCGCCACTTCCATCTGGGCTCGCAGGTGCTCGCATTCATCGCCCGCAACTCCGGCACCGACACCGCGACCAATCCGCTCAAGCCGCTCAGGATCGAAGACGTGCGCGAGGACATGTTCCTGGTCCACGACCTCAACCTCTACAACTTCGTTATCCGCCTCAACCAGAACCTGCGCGAATCCGGGCGCAGCCTGGAGCACGTGCCCGCGCCGGACCTGTCGATGATCGTGCGCCCATCACTGGAACTCGCCGACATGCCGCGGCGCCGGCGCAATTTCCTCGATCTGCAAAGCTCGATCGAGCTGTTCACCCCGATCTACCAGCTGCTGCTGACCGACAGCGATTTCTGGCGGGCGACCAATTCGCTGCAGCTGGACGAAACCATCGGCCTGTACTCGGCCACCATCCTCGACGCGCGCGAGCATCTGATCCTGCTCAACAACCGGCATCCGCTCGTGCCCATGTCCACCCTGCGCGCCGGTTTTCGCCTGACCCTGCATGGCCTGTCGACCGAGATGCTGCATGCCTTCCTGATGGGCAAGAAAGCGGCGATGCAGGTCTCCGCGCCGTAGGAGCAACGCTGGTCAGGGCGCTTCGACCGTATAACCCTTGGCCTCGAGCCGGGCGAGATAGCCATCGCTCTTCAGCAGCTCGGCGATCGGCAGCGTGGCGAAGGTCGTGTGATTGCGCATCAGCGCGGACTCCGCCGCCGCGAGCCATTTGTTCTGCATCTGCCCGGCCATGTCGGCCACGCCATGCTTGCGTGCGAGCGCGGCGCTGCTGAAGGCCGCCGAACAGGTCGTGAACTGGTTGCCGTAAGGCAGTTCGCGCAGGGTCTGGATGTCGCCGATGGCCCAGGCGTTGGCGCGCGCGACCATGGTGCCCAGGTCCGTTTCGATCCGGTCCATGGTCTTGCCGAAACAGTCCAGGTCTTCGAGCGACGTGTTCGCGAATTCCTTCAGCGCCTGCCTGGGCTGACTGATGGTGATCATGAGTTTGGGGTTGCTGACCTTCACCCCGTGGCGCTTCGCAAGCTTCGTGACCGTCGGCCCGATCAGTCCGCGCGCACTCATGCCCGACTTGCGAATCGCCTTGTCGTACAACTCCAACGCCGCGAACACCGGCCGCCACTGCTCGATGCCGCGATCACCGCCGATGTACCTGGCCTTGAGCACCTGCCAGCGGGCGTACTGCTGCGGCGTGACCACGTCCTGCAGGCGCTTGCCGTCCGGATTGCGCCGCGCCTTGAGCGCACTCGGGAGCAGGACGAGGTTGCCGAAGAAACCGCGATCGGTCTTGATCTCGACCGAAGGCGAGAACAGCACTTCCTGCGATTGCGAGATCGCCTTCTCGATCGCGCCAGAGTCCCACTGCATTCCGCGCGGCAGCGGCGAGAGCGTGCCGAGCACCCACATCACATGGCCGCCCTTGCTGACCCGCCACAGCCCGGGACCGGGCTGCACGCCGGTGACAACGATGGCCTCCAGGTCACGGATCGGAATTTCGGGCGCGCCTGCGGTCGGGGTCGCTATCGGCGGTGTGGCGGGCGCGGGTGCCGGGTCCTGCGCGGAGGCGGTCGCGGCGATCCCGAGCGCAAGGACGAGCAGCAGCAGCAAGGGGCGGCGTAGGGCCATGGCATTCAACACGGAAGATTGCGGACCGCGGGCATCCTGCCATCAGCGCTCCCAAACAAAACGCCCGGCGAGCCGGGCGTTGCGGAGCGCTTCATGAAAACAGGTTCATGGATCGCTTGAATTGGTCGGGGTAGCCGGATTTGAACCGACGACCACTTGTCCCCCAGACAAGTGCGCTACCAGGCTGCGCTATACCCCGATGGGGCGTCGATTATAGCCGCGCAGCGCGGCATATGGAGGCCTACCTCCGAAGCAGCTGCAGGACCTCTTCGAGTTCCATCCGCACCTGCTTGACGATCTGCGTGCTCAGTGCCGACTCCTGCTTCGCCCCCTCGCCGTCCAGGCGCAGGCGCGCCCCGCCGATGGTGTAGCCCTGCTCGTACAGCAGGCCGCGGATCTGGCGCACCATCAGCACGTCGTGGCGCTGGTAGTAGCGGCGGTTGCCGCGACGCTTGACCGGCTTGAGCGAGGGGAACTCGGTTTCCCAGTAGCGCAGCACGTGCGGCTTGACGTCGCACAGCTCGCTGACCT
>CAMLNE010000456.1 GCA_946481265.1 uncultured Panacagrimonas sp.
CGACGAGCCCTGCCTTGGCGATGCCGATCTTCGCGATGAAGGCTTCGACCGAGTTGTCGCAGAACAGGACGACCCGGTCGCCACGGCCCGCGCCGCAGGCGAGCAGGCCGTTCGCGATGCGGTTCGCCGCCTCGTCCGCCTGACGATTGGTGACCCTGGCGAAGGCCGGATCGCGAACCGCGCAGGGCGCGGCGATCAGGGCCACCTTGTCCGGTTCGCTCCAGGTCAGCCGTTCGAAGATGTCGCCCACGCTGACACGCTCCCAGCGTTCATCGGCGCGGCGGTCGTAAAGGCGTTCGACGTCGATCGTCATCTGGGTGCCTCCTCCATGGATCCGCCTCTGCGAGCGGTGCCGGCCGGCAGCGCCAGTCCCGACCGCCTTGCGCAGGCAGGTCGCAACGGACGCCGATCTTGCGCGGCCCGATTCTAATGAGTAACACTCACCTCCTCAAATGCGCAAATACAAGAAACTTACTCGATCTTTCGCCACCGTTCGTGAGCACCGCTCACCTGATCGGGCCGGCCGGTGCCGCGCGCGATGAAGCCGCTCAAGGTGGGCACCGGTCGGACCGCCAGAAGCGCCTTGCGCGCGCCGCGCATGGATCGCGGTGCACGCATCGCCGACATCCTGGTCGCCGCCCGCCGGACGTTTCTCGAGCGCGGCTTCCATTCCACCGCGGTGGCCGAGATCGCGCGCAGCCTCGGCATCGCCGAGGGCACGATCTTCAAGTACTTCCCGACCAAGCGGGACCTGCTGAACAAGGTCATCGAGCATTGGTACGGCGATCTGTTCGGTGACTACTCGAAGGAACTCGGCCCGATCCAGGGCGCCAGGCATCGCTTCCGCTACCTGGTATGGCGTCACCTGCGCACGCTGGCCGAGTGGCCGGGAATGTGCCGCCTGATCTTCACCGAGGTGCGCGTCCAGCCCGACTACGCGCAATCCCCACTGCACGAGATGAACCAGCGCTACACCGGACTGCTGGTCGACGTCATTCGCCAGGGCATCCGCAGCAAGGAGTTTCGCGCGGGCATTTCGCCCGAACTGGTCCGCGACCTGGTCTACGGCGGCATCGAGCACCACGCCTGGCGGTTTCTCTACGGCAATGGCGAGCTGGATCCCGAGCGCGTCGCCGACCAGCTCACCGATCTGGCCTGCAGCGGCGTGGAGACGACGACGCCCGCGACGGTCCCGCTGGACATCCGCAAGTTCGCCGAACTCACGGCGACGATGGAACGGGCGGTCGATGCGCTGGTGCGCGAAAGAAAGCGGCGCGGCACATGAGGACACGAACATGACGGATGTTTCGCGCTGGCCCTTTTCCACGGTGCTGGTGGCCAATCGTGGCGAGATCGCGGTGCGCGTGCTGCGCACGGTGCAGGAGATCGGCCTCCGGGGCGCCGTTGTCTTTCACGCCGCGGATCGCCATGCGCCCGCCGTGCGCATGGCCGATCACGCGGTCGAGATCACCGGTGCAAGCCCCGTTGCCGCCTATCTCGATGGGGCGCAGATCCTGGCCGCCGCGAACGCCTGCGGCGCCGGCGCCATCCATCCGGGCTACGGATTCCTGTCGGAAAACGCCGCGTTCGCCCGCGCGGTGGAATCGGCCGGGCTGGTCTTCATCGGGCCCCGGCCCGAGCAGATCGAACTGATGGGCGACAAGGTGCGCGCACGCGAGTTCGTCGCCAGGGGCGGCTTCCCGGTGGCCCCCAGCGCAATCGAGGACGAGGACCCGGCCACGTTCGTCGAGCGTTCGCGCAGGGTCGGCGCGCCGCTGCTGATCAAGCCCGCGGCCGGCGGCGGCGGCAAGGGCATGCGCATCGTGCGCGACCTGTCGGTGCTGGAAGCCGAGATCGAACGCGCGCGCAGCGAAGGCCGGCGCTATTTCGGTGATGGCCGCCTCTATTGCGAGCGCTACATCGAGAACCCGCGCCACATCGAGGTCCAGGTGCTCGGCGACAGCCATGGCAAGGTGGTGCACGTGTTCGAGCGCGAGTGCTCGGTGCAGCGACGCTTCCAGAAGATCGCCGAGGAGAGCCCCTCGCCCGCGCTGACGCCCAAGCTGCGTGCCGAGATCTGCCAGACCGCGGCCGGCATCGCGCGTGCGGCCGGTTACCGCGGTGCCGGCACCGTGGAGTTCATCTTCGGACCGCGTGGCGAGTTCTACTTCCTGGAGATGAACACGCGCCTCCAGGTGGAGCACCCGGTCACCGAGGAAATCACCGGCAAGGACCTGGTGCTCGAGCAGCTGCGCATCGCAGCCGGCGAAGCGCTGGGCTACGCGCAGGCGGATGTGCAAACGCAGGGCCACGCCATCGAGCTGCGCATCTACGCCGAGGATCCGGGCCGCGGCTACACGCCGACCACCGGCCCGATCCTGGCGCTGCGTCCGCCCCAGGGCGAGGGCATCCGTTGGGACAGCGGTGTCGTGCAGGGCGGCGACATCACGGCGGCATTCGATCCGATGATCGCCAAGCTGATCGTGCGCGGCACGGATCGCGGCGATGCCATCGCGCGGGCCGAGAAGGCGCTCGGGGAAACCGTGCTGCTGGGCTGCAAGACCAACACGGCGTTCCTGCG
>CAMLNE010000457.1 GCA_946481265.1 uncultured Panacagrimonas sp.
CAGATCAGTAGATCGAAGCGGATTCTCCGGCGACCTGTGAGAAATGCGGGCTAGGCCGGTGTGCGCGGCGCGCCAGGCGTCCACCCGTGGTTGCGGCGCCTGCCGCACGATGCCGAGCAGGAACGGAAAGCCTGCGAGCAGGCCGATGAGCAGTACCACGGTGCCGTGAAAGATCATGTCGCCGGTTCCTCCAGTTCTCGAGTGCGGCTGTCGAGCGGATCCCGCGCGCCGCATCGCGGGAAGGCTCGAGCCTGGCCCGGGCCTGCGCAATTACCCCTCGCGTAATCGGAGCCGAACAAGGCTACTCTTCGACGCATCATCCCTCGCGAGAATCACCCGACATGTCCTTGCTCGTCCTCGGCATCCTGTTGTGGTCCGGCACCCACCTGTTCGTTGCGCTGGGACAGGAACAGCGCGCCCGGATCGTGGCCGGGATCGGCCTGCGTCCGTACAAGATCCTGTTTGCCCTGACCCTGGTGGTCGCGCTGGTGATGATCGTGCTGGGCTGGCGCTCCACGCCGCCGACCGCGCTGTGGCTACCTCCGCCCGGCCTGCGCCACCTGACGATGACGCTCATGCCGATCGCGGTGATCCTGTTCCTGAGCGCACGCCTGCCCACCGACATCAAGCAGTTCATCCGCCATCCCCAACTCACCGGCGTGAAGCTGTGGGCGGTGGCGCACCTGCTGAGCAACGGCGAGACGCGCTCGGTCGTCCTCTTCGGTGGCCTGCTGGCCTGGGCGGTACTGGAAGTGATCTTCATCAACCGGCGCGACGGCGCGCGCGTCCGGCCGCCGCGCGTCGGCGCGCTGCGCACCGTGACCAGCGCCCTGATCGGACTGCTGGTGACCGGCGTGCTGGTGTTCGCCCACCCGTGGCTCGCCGGCCTGCCGGTGGTCGCGATGCGCTGAGCGGCGGCTGTCCCCAATACATCAGGCAACCCATCGAGAAGGAGAAACCAGAGTGTTCGAAATCAGGCGTGAAGGCACGGTCGCGGTGCTGGTCATGAAGCACGGCAAGGCCAACACCATGGACGTGGAATTCTGCGACGGCCTGGCCGCGCAGGTCCGCGACCTGGCGCAGGATCCGGCCGGTGCCATCGTGCTGGTCGGCCAGGGCCGCATCTTCTCGGGGGGCGTGGACCTGCTGCGCATCGTCGACGGCGGAGCGGCCTACGCCGAGGCCTTCCTGCCCGCGCTCAGCCGCATGTTCGACGTGCTGTTCGAATGTCCCAAGCCGGTCGTGGCCGCGGTCAACGGCGCCGCGATCGCGGGCGGCTGCGTGCTGGCCTGCGCGGCCGACCAGCGCGTGGTCGCCGAAGGCGCACGCATCGGCGTGCCGGAAATGCGCGTGGGCGTGCCGTTCCCGACCAGCGCGCTGGAAATCATGCGCTTCACGGTGCCACCACAGTTCCTGCAGGGCGTGCTCTACGGTGGCGGCACCTTCGCCGGCGCCGAGGCGCAGGCGCGTGGGCTGGCCGACGAGCTGGTCGCACCGGAGGCGGTGCTGGATCGCGCGCTGGCCGTGGCCCGGTCGCTGGCGGAGCTGCCGGCGCAGGCCTACGCCCTGACCAAGCGGCAGCTTCGCGAGCCGACGATCCGCCGCCTGCGCGAACACGGCCCGGCCTACGACGCCGAGGCGCAGACGCTGTGGGCAAGCCCGCAGACCATCGCCGGCATCCGCGGCTACATCGAGAAGACGTTCAAGGCGCGCTGAGCGCGCGCCACAGGGCGGGAAGGCGGCAGGACGCGGATCGGCGGCGCGGTGCCTCGGCACCGGCCGCAGGTGCGCCTTGCGCGCCCTCCCGGAGGGACCGACGCGCCGCGCGGGCTTCAGCCGGCGCGGTGCTCGGTGATGCTCGTGCTGAAGCCCTGGCCGTCGATGTCCAGGTACACCTGCCGTTCGTTCACGGACAGCACCAGCCTGGATCGACGCTGCAGCGCGGCTGCGGCGCCACGCAGGAAGTCGACGCCGAAGTCGTAGACCGGGATCTCGGCCGCGCGATGGATCCGGCTGCCGGCGTACTGGGCCAGCAGCGGGGCGGGGTCGCGGTGCACGTAGAGCGCGGCTTGCCCGGCCAGCTTGCTGCCGCGATGCAGGCGCTCGGCCTCCGGCGCCCCGACCTCGATCCAGGCGGTGATGCGACCGGTCAGGTCGCGCACCAGCAGCGCCGGCTCGTCGACCGCGGCGACGCCCTCGGTCAGCGCGATGCCCTCGCGATACTCCAGGCAGTACGCGAGCACCCGCACCAGCATGAACTCGGCGGTCTCCGAGGGCTGGCGCGCGATGCGCAGCTCGAGATCCTCGTACACGCCGCGATCGATGTCGGCGAGCTGGATGCCGAAGGTGTGGAGGGTTGCGGAAAGCGCCATGGGGAAAGGCTTGGGTTCGAGTGCGGAAAAGCGACAGAGGCGGGCCAACGTTCAGGACAAGGTGAAGCAAAGGACGCGCGGATGAGGGTGGCTGCCTGTACGGGCGCTGGCGCAGCCGCAGGTGCGGCGCCCATGCGCACACCCCGTGTCATTGCGCGTCGCTTGCCGGTTCTCTTCCCTTGCGCCAGGCGCAAGGCGTTCCTT
>CAMLNE010000458.1 GCA_946481265.1 uncultured Panacagrimonas sp.
CGCGGGCCGCATCCAGCCACAGCGACGGCTGGCCCGACCCGGACGGCTCCGTGGATGACAGGGACCAGAGACGCGACATCGGCGACCACCGTGCTCGTGATTCTGTCCCGAGCATACCCGCGTGACCCGCCCGCGGCGGGGCCGCCGCACCCAACGGCCGAAACCCGCGTGTCCGCATGCGCGGCTCTACAGCTTCATCCCGCTCTGGCGTTCGAAATCGGCGAGATCGAAGTAGTCGCTGAAGCGCGTGATCCGGCCGCCCTTGACCACGAACACGCCGGTCACGGGCAGCACGATCTTGCGGCCGTCGTTCATCGTGAAGTAGTCGACGCGTTCGGCGATGACCAGCCCCGGCTCGGCGGCCAGGGTCACGACATCCAGGCGGGCTTCCTTGAAGCCGTCCAGGAAGGCCATGAAGATCGCGCGGATGCCGGCGATGCCCTCGATCGGCTTGACCGGGACGTTGTGGTAGACGGCGCCGTCGGCGAACGCGCTGCAGATCTTGTCGAGATCGCGGCCTTCCCAGGCGCCCAGGAAATCGCGGACGAGCTTCTCGCTGGCTTCCTTTGTATCGGTCATGCGGTTTCTCCTGGATCTACTGCGCGATATGCCCGCCATCGATGGCGAGGTGGGTGCCCGTTATGTAGCCGGAGCGGCTGGAGCCGAGGAAGATCGCCGCCTCGGCCACCTCCTCGCAGCTGGCGTTGCGCCCCATCGGATTCATCGCCATCAAGGCCTGCCGGATTGCCGGCTCGTCGCCGAGCAGCTGGTCGAGCATCGGCGTGTCGACCATGTGCGGGCAGATCGCGTTGACGCGGATGCCGTGCTTGGCGACGTTGAGCGCGGTGGCCTTCACCAGTCCCAGCATGGCGTGCTTGCTGGCCACGTAGGACGCCAGGCCGGACGCACCGATCAGGCCGGCAACCGACGCCGTCGCGACGATCGTGCCGGAGCCGCGCTCGATCATCTTCGGCAGGGCGGCCTTGAAGGTGCGCCAGGTGCCGACCAGGTTGACGTCGATCTGGGTCGTGAAGTCCTCCTCGGACTGGGTCCAGACATCCACCGGCTTGCCGATGATGCCGGCGTTGGCGAAGACGATGTCGGCATGCGCGAACTGCTGCGCGCCGCGGGCGAACAGCGCGTCCAGGTCCGCCTGGCGCCGCACGTCGCAGCGCGACCAGACCACCGGCGCGCCGATCTGTTCGAGTTGCGCCGCGGTCTCGGCCAGGCCCGCCTCGCCGATGTCACCCAGCACCAGCCTGGCGCCGGCGCGCCCGGCTCCCAGTGCGATGGCGCGGCCGATGCCGGCGGAGGCACCGGTGACCACAACGGTCCTGCCCTCGAGGTCACGACTCATGAAACGCTCTCCCTGGCACGGCGGATGAAGCCGTAGTACTCGTTTGACGGGCGTCCGCCGGCAGCCCGGTATTCCGCCTTGGCGCTGGCCAGCAGATCGGTTTTCCACTTCTGCGCCGCAACGTCCTTCTCCAGCTTGAACAGCTTCACGGCATTGCCGCTGAGGATCGCGGTCCGCACCGGACCGTCGACCTCGCCCAGCGGGGCGAAACCGTGCGCCTTCT
Organism: uncultured Panacagrimonas sp.; assembly: GCA_946481265.1. The sequence goes on from CAMLNE010000458.1 coordinate 1,581, forward strand.
GCATCTGCTCGGGAATCTCGATGCGCCGGAACGCGTCGATCTGCCATTGCGGCGAGCCGTACCAGACCGAGTCGGTTCCCCACACGACGTGATCCGCGCCCATGCCCTTGATCAGCGAACCGAGGATCGCGGCGGCGAGGCGGGGATGCGTGACCACGCAGCTGCCGAATGTGGTGCCCAGCTCCGCGTGGACGTTGCTCACGCCAAACTTCTGCGGCACCGCCGCCAGGTCCGTGACCCAGTCGATCTGGCCGCTGCGGTCGAATTCCGCCAGTGTCGGCTCCGGGCTGGTCAGGAACATGCGCAGGCCCGAGTGGTAGATGACGAAGTTCAGATCCGGCCAGTCCTTCGCGGCACGGCCGACGTCGTCGACCATCGCGTACTTCCAGTGCTTGAGCAGGCGCTGGTGGTCGTCCGGCAGCAGCCCCTTGTGCACGCAGACCGTGCGGATGCCCGACTTCAGCATCTTCTCGTAGGCCGGGTACATGAGCTTCTCGTCGTCCATGCGCCACGGGAACTGCGAATTCTCGAAGGGATCGCCCAGCGTGTAGCCCTTCCAGCCGTCCGGCCGGTACACCTCGACGGCCATGTCGATCTCGTCCAGCCAGCCGTCCTGCCCGGGTGCGATGACGGTGTGCGACATCATGCGCCGCGAGCCCGCCGCCTCGTTGACCAGGCGTCGCGCCTGCTCGAGCCCGGCGTTGCCGACGATGACGTTGCCGCCCTGCTCGGAGGGCGCGGCACTGACCAGGCCGATGGCGGTGTCGCTGTCGAAGAAGACTTCCTTGAGGAAGTGATCCCACTTGTAGCGCTCCAGCGTGATGCTTTCGCGCGCCAGCACCGGGTTCCAGCCCTTCGCGTATTCACCCAGCGCCAGCACGATCTCCTTGGAATAGTCGTCGCGCACGAAGTGCAGCTGCACGTCGATGACCAGCTGGTCGGCCACGC
>CAMLNE010000459.1 GCA_946481265.1 uncultured Panacagrimonas sp.
AGCAGCGCTTCTTCGAGCGCGCGCAGGGTCTCGACGTCGAGGTCGTTGGTCGGTTCGTCGAACAGCAGCACATTGCCGCCGGACAGCAGCATCTTGGCCAGGTGAAGCCGGTTGCGTTCGCCGCCCGACAGGTCCTTCACGCGCTTCTGCTGGCTCTCGCCCTTGAAGTTGAAGCGGCCGATGTAGGCGCGCGCGGGCATCTCGAAGTTGCCGATGCGCACGAGGTCGCTGCCGCCGGAGATTTCCTGGAACACGGTCAGGTCGCCGTTGAGGGCATCGCGGCTCTGGTCGACATAGCCGAGCTTCACCGTCTCGCCGATACGGATCGTGCCCTCGTCCGGCTTCTCCTGGTCGAGCAGCATGCGGAACAAGGTGGTCTTGCCGCGGCCGTTGGCGCCGATGATGCCGACGATGGCGCCCTTGGGAACGCTGAAGCTCAGGTTCCGGTACAGCCAGCGATCGCCGTACTTCTTGCCGACCTTGTCGACCTCGATCACCACGTCGCCCAGACGCGGGCCGGGCGGGATGTAGAGCTCATGGGTTTCGGAGCGCTTCTGGAACTCCTGGCTCGCCATTTCCTCGTAGGCCTTCAGGCGCGCCTTGGACTTGGACTGCCGGCCCTTGGCGTTCTTGCGCACCCACTCGAGCTCTTCCTTCATCGCCTTGGTGTGGGCGTCCTCCTGCTTCTGCTCGGTCTCGAGGCGATTGCTCTTCTGCTCGAGCCAGGACGAGTAGTTGCCCTGCCAGGGAATGCCGTGGCCGCGGTCGAGTTCGAGGATCCAGCCGGCGACGTTGTCGAGGAAGTAGCGATCGTGGGTGACCGCGACGATGGTGCCGGGGAAATCCTTCAGGAACTTCTCCAGCCAGGCCACCGACTCGGCGTCGAGGTGGTTGGTCGGTTCGTCGAGCAGGATCATGTCCGGCTTGGACAGCAGCAGCCGGCACAGCGCCACGCGGCGGCGCTCTCCGCCCGAGAGCTTGGTGACGTCGGCGTCCCAGGGCGGCAGGTTGAGCGCCTCGCCGGCCTTGTCGAGCACGACGTCGATGTTCTCGCCGCCACCGGCGGCCAGCCTGGACTCGAGCTCGGCCTGCTTGGCCGCGAGCTTGTCGAAGTCGGCGCCCTCCTCGGCGTAGGCGGCGTACACGGCGTCGAGTTCGGCCTGCACGTTGGTGATGTCCGACAGCGCCTCCATCACGTTCTCGCGCACGTTCTTGGCGGGGTCGAGCTGCGGCTCCTGCGGCAGGTAGCCAACCTTGAGATTGGGCTGCGGCCGCGCCTCGCCGATGAAGTCCTTGTCGATGCCTGCCATGATCTTGAGCAGGGTCGACTTGCCGGCGCCGTTGTAGCCGAGCACGCCGATCTTGGCGCCGGGGAAGAACGACAGCGAGATGTTGCGGAGAATTTCCTTCTTCGGCGGGACGATCTTGCCCACCTTGTGCATCGTGTAGACGTATTGCATGGCTTCTCGGATTGATCCTGGGACGCGTGACGGTCCGCCTCTTGCAGGAACGCGAAGGAAGCAGGCCGCGCATGGGGCCGGGCATTATCCACGGCGTGCGGGTCAATGTCGTATCCCGGCCCGGATTTGCAAGCCCGGAGGTCACATGAACCGCTGCGCCCACTTCACGCTGCTGGCCGACTACAACTGCTGGATCAACGAGCGGGTCTACGCGGCAGCGGCGCGGCTGGACGGCGCCGCCCTGGCCGCCGATCGCGGCGCCTTCTTCGGCTCGATCCTGGGCACGCTCAATCACCTGGTGGTCGCGGACCTGATGTGGCTGCGCCGCTTCGCCCTGCATCCCAGCCGGCCGGCGGTGCTGGACGCCCTGGCCGCCTGGCCCGTTCCCGCTGCCCTGGCCGAGCTGCTCTACCCGGATTTCGCCGAATTGCAGGAGCGCCGCGTCGCACTCGATGTCCTGATCCAGCAGTGGGCCGGCGCACTGCATGAAGCCGACCTAAACGTGCTGCTGGAGTATCGGAACAGCCAGGGCCTGCGCGCGCGCCGTGACTTCGGCTGCCTGCTGGTCCACTTCTTCAACCACCAGACCCATCATCGCGGTCAGCTCTCCGCCCTGCTGACCCAGGCCGGCCAGGACGTCGGCGTCACCGATCTGCTGATGATGATTCCCGACGCGGGCTGACGGCGCGATCGCGGGCTGTAGCGGGGTCGGCGGCGGGACTCGCGTTCCGGGTACATCCCAGCCCTGGAGCGCGCCATGCGCTGGGCGGCCCTGACGAGGTCCGGCGCAAGGACGGGCGCGAGCGCTGGGTCTGGTCGGAGGGCGGCCGGTGCAGCTCGCCGTTGCCATCAGGCCGCGGCGCGTAACGCAGCGCCGAGGCCCTCATCCGAGCCACGCGCACAGCGCGTCGCTCGCCGAGATCATGGTCCTGGACGTGGAGCGGTGGAACTCACCGCATCGCGAAACCGGCGTACCCCTCTGCCGCCGCCTGATCGCACTTTTCCTTGTAGACGTCGACGCCCCCGATATAGGAGAGGAGCCGGCGCGGCTTTCCCTCG
>CAMLNE010000460.1 GCA_946481265.1 uncultured Panacagrimonas sp.
GCGCTTCGCGAAGTTCCTCGGGGCGGTGGCCACCGGCGATCTGCCGCGCAACCTGCTGGCGCAGGTCGTCGCGCTGTCGAGCGTGCAGTACCTGGTGCTGCTGATTCCCGCCGCCCTGCTGCTCGCGGTGATGCTCACGCTCGGCCGCCTGTACAAGGACAGCGAGGTGGCCGCGATGATGGGCTGCGGCGTGAGCCTGGGAGGCCTGTACCGGCCCTTCCTGTGGCTGGCCGCGCTGATGGCGCTGCTCACCGCCTGGCTCGCGTTCGACGCCGGTCCCTGGGCCGGACGCCATGTCGACTACATCTCCAAAGATGCGCGCCGGCTGGTGCAGTACACGCCCTTCGAGCCGGGCCGCTTCAAGTCCGTGGCCGGCGGTCGCGCGGTGTTCTACACCGAGCAGGTGGATGCCACGGGCGAAAAGCTCACCACGGTGTTCGCGCGCATCCAGGACGACGAGGATGAGAGCATCGTCATCGCCTCGGAAGGACGTCAGACGATCGACCCCGCCACCGGCGAGCGACAGGTGACGCTGTACGGCGGCTGGCGCTATGCGGGCGAGCCGGGCAAGGCGGATTACGACGTGATCCGCTTCGAGGAGCTGGAGACGCGGATAACCCCGCCGGAATTCGCCTATTCCAGCAGCAAGCGCAAGCTTGCGCCGACCGCCGACCTGCTCAACTCGAACGACAGCGAGGACAAGGCCGAGCTGGCCTGGCGCATCGCCGCGCCGGTGTCGGTGTTCGTGCTGGGCCTGCTCGCGGTGCCGCTGTCCCACCTGCGCCCGCGGCAGGGTCGCTACGGCAAGCTGGTGCTCGGCATCGTCCTCTACCTCGTGTACTCGAACCTGCTTGGGCTCGGCCAGGCCTGGATCGCACAGGGACGCGTGCCGTCCTTCATCGGACTGTGGTGGGTCCACCTGATCTTCGGTGGCGCGGCACTGTGGATGATCGCGCAGCGTCAAGGCTGGACCCTGCGCGGGGGGAGAGCATGAGCGTCCGGCACCGGACCGACGCAAGCCGTCTGGACGAGAGCGGTTGCCGTGCGCGGCGCTCCCGGTCGCCGACTGGCTGCGCTTCGCGGAGACGACCGTGAGCGCCCGGCATCGGACCGACGCAAGCCGTTTGGACGAGAGCGGTTGCCGTGCGCGGCGCTCCCGGTCGCCGACTGGCTGCGCTTCGCGGAGACGACCGTGAGCACCCTGTTCGGGCGGCTCGACCGCTACATCATGCTGGCGATCTTCGGCCTGAGCGCGATCGTGGGCCTGGGCCTGGTCACGCTGTACAGCTTCATCAGCTTCATCACCGAGATCGACTCCGGCAGCCGGGCGCTGGGCGTCACGCAGATCTTCACCATCACGCTGCTGATGATGCCGGCCGGCCTCTACGTGCTGATGCCGCTGGTCGCCATGCTCGGTACCCTGCTTGGCGTCGGCCAGCTCGCCGCGCAGAGCGAGCTCACCGCCATGCGCGCCGCCGGCTACTCCAACCTGCGCATTGGGCGCTCGGCGCTGATCGCCGGCCTGCTGCTCGGCCTGCTCGCCGTGCTGCTGGGTGAGAGCCTGGCGCCGGCCGGGCAGCAGGCGGCGGAGCGGGTCAAGTCCGTCGCCCGCGGTGGCGAGGCGGCCGGCGTCAGCAGCAAGCCGGTGTGGCTGCGCGACGGCAACGACGTCTTCCTGATCCGGCGGCTGTTGGCCGAGGACCGCTTCGCCGATGCCGAGATCTACCGTTTCGATGAGGAACTGGGCATGCGCTCGGTACTCGGGGTGGACGAGGCGCGTTACGTGGATGGCCAGTGGCGGCTCAGCGGGGTGACCGAGACCTTCTTCGGCGCGCGCACCACGCACGTCGAGAAACGCCCGTCGATGGACTGGGTCAGCGGCCTCAAGCCCGAGGTGCTGCGCTTCTACGTGCTCGAATCCGAGAGTGTCTCGGCGGCCGGCCTGAGCCGCCTGGTCGAATACCTCGAGGCCAACGGCCTGGACGCCAGCGAGCAGCGCCTGGAACTGTGGCGCAAGCTGATCGCGCCGATCACGGTCACCGCGATGGTCTTGTTCGCGGTCCCCTTCGTGTTCGGCCCCACCCGCGGCGGTGGCGCCGGCCAGCGCCTGCTGATCGGCGTGCTGGTGGGCGTGGGCTTCCACCTGGTCAACGAGGTGTCGGCCAACCTCGGTGCGCTGTACGGATGGACTGCGCCGGTTTCCGCCGGCCTGCCCACCGCCGCCCTGATGCTGCTGGCACTGGGACGCCTGGCCACCGCACGCTAGGGACGCCGTCGCAGGGCATGTCCTGGCGGTTGCAGGGCGAAGCATGCGCACCCGGAAATGGCGCAAAGCGCGGCGGGCGAAGGCGTCTGCATGAACGAGCGGTGCAGGCGCTGCTGCGAATGGGTGGATGCGCGGTGTTTCTTGCGCCGCCGATGCGCGGGACGCCGGGCGTGATCGTCCGTCGAAGGCTCCCCTAGGGATTCTCTGATTTACCTCTCGAAGTTGCACGCTGTTTGCGTTTCAATCT
>CAMLNE010000461.1 GCA_946481265.1 uncultured Panacagrimonas sp.
GGCCGAACGCCTGGAGCATCTCGGCCTGGTCGAGTTCTTCGCCCGCCACCCCCGGCTGCAAGTCCCCAAGGTGCTGGCCCCGGTCACCGCGCACTACTCGTGGAGCAAGGGCATGAAGCTGCTCGGCCTGGGACGGGCGCAGCTGGAACTGTTACCCGAGCGCGACATGCGCCTGGATATCGACGCACTGCACGACGCGCTCGAACGCTGCCTGCGCGAGCGCCAGCCCGTGCTGCTGGCGGTCGCCGTGCTCGGCACCACCGAATACGGCACCGTCGATCCGGTCGATGGCGTCGTTGCCGCGCGTGCGGCGATGCAGGCGCGTGGCCTGGGCTTCGGCGTGCACGTCGATGCTGCCTGGGGCGGATATCTGGCGACCCTGTTCCGCAATCCGGACGGCAGCCTGCGCACGCGCGACGAAGTCGGCGCCGGCTTCGCCCGTTTCCCGCAGCCCGAAGTGCATGCCGCCTTCGCCGCGCTGGGCGCAACCGACTCGATCACCGTCGATCCGCACAAGCTCGGCTACTTGCCCTACGGCGCCGGCGCGTTCGTTTGTCGCGACCAGCGCGCGATGGCACTGCTGGCCGAGGAAGCCGACTACGTGTTCGACGGCGAGGCGGCGCCCTATTACATGGCGCGCTACCGACGCCTGGGCCAGTTCATCCCGGAAGGTTCCAAGTCCGGCGCCGCAGCCGCCGCGGTGTACGTCATGCACCAGGTGCTTCCTCTGGACCATCTGAACTTCGGCCAGTTGCCGCGGCAGACGGTGCTCGCGGCCGAGGCCTTCGCCGATCGCGCCCGGGTCTTCGCCACGGAAGTCGCGGACGTGGCCCACGCCTGCGTCCCTTTCGCGCCGGACAGCAACCTGGTGTGCCTGGCGCTCAATCCGGCAGGCAATCGCGATGCGGGCGCCGCCAGCGCCTTCGTGCGCAGGCTGCACGAAGAGCTGCGCTGCGATCCACGGCAGCCGCTGCAGCTAAAGGAGTTCTTCGGTTCGATCACCACCCTGCGCGCCGAGGCCATGGGCGAGGACGAGCTGGCGCGGATCGCGACCACGCTCGGTCTCGACCCCAACGGGTTCGACGGGGAGAGTCTGGTGATCCTGCGCCACACGCTGATGAATCCGTACCTGCTCGACGGCGAGAACGGCATCAGCTACATCGACCGCTATTTCGGGTTCCTGGCGACGCGCGTGCGCGCATTGCTGGCACCCGCGGTACGCGCGGCGTGAGCGCAACGACGATCGATGCGCCGATCCGCGGCGGCGATGCGGCGCGCGACTGGACGCTGGCGGCGCTGGCCACGTTGCGCCAGGAAGCCGCGCGCTCCGCCGACACCCACCTGCTGCGGCTGGATTTCCCCGGATTCCCCGGCATCGCCTTCTACTTCAAGGACGAAGCCTCGCATCCCACCGGCAGCCTCAAGCATCGTCTCGCGCGTTCGCTGTTCCTGTACGCGCTGTGCAACGGCCGGGTGCATGAAGGCCAGAGGGTGGTCGATGCCTCCTCCGGCAGCACCGCCATCTCCGAAGCCTGGTTCGCGCGCCTGCTCGGCCTGCCGTTCGTGGCGGTGATGCCGGCCTGTACCGCACCACGCAAGATCGCCGACGTCGAAGCACTGGGCGGCACCTGCGATCTGGTCGGCGATCCCGCCCAGGTGCACGCGCGCGCCGCATGGCACGCCGCGCGTGGCGCCTGCCACCTGGACCAGTTCGGCCTGGCCGAGCGCGCCACCGACTGGCGCGGCAACAACAACATCGCCGAATCGATCGTCGGGCAGATGGCGCAGGAGCCCGCCCCGGAACCTGCGTGGATCGTCTGCGGCGCGGGCACCGGCGGCACGTCGGCGACGATCGGCCGCTATCTGCGCTACCGCGGGCTGCGCACGCGGCTGTGCGTAGCCGACCCCACCGGCAGCGGCTTCGCCAACGGCTGGCGCACGCGCGATCGCGCTGCGACCGCGACCGGGCGCACGCTGATCGAAGGCATCGGCCGTCCGTGCGTCGAACCCGGATTCGTGTTCGAAGTGGTGGACGCCGTGGTCGAGGTGCCGGACGAACATTCGATCGCCGCGGCATGGCTGCTCGAAGACCTGTTCGGGCGCCGCTACGGCGGATCGTCCGGCACCAACCTGGTCGCATGCCTGCAGCTCGCGGCCGCGATGCGGGCGCGCGGCGAGCACGGCAGCATCGTCAGCCTGCTGTGCGACCGCGGGGAGCGTTACGAGGGCACGTTGTTCGATCCGGCATGGCTGCGCGGGCGTGGGGTCGATCCGTCCGGCGCGCTCCAGCATTTGCGCGCGTGCCTGCGCAGCGGCGAGCCGCCGTTGTCCGCATGACCAGGTGGGGGGGCGGCCGTCCTGGCCGTTACCCGCATTGGGGCCCGCCCGTTGGATCCAGGCATGGGCAACCCCGCTGCTCTTGACGCGGATCAACCGCCAGGCGCGCTGGCCGGCTCGTTCGCATGCGGTTGACCCAGATCACGTCGGGCGCGATTGCGTGGGTTCA